>JAOZLS010000391.1 GCA_029934705.1 Bacteroidales bacterium
CTAATAATAAATAAAGTGAACTTTGCCAAAGTTGAATTAATTAAAATAACTAAAATAGGCAGGAAATCTTTGTCGACTACAGACTGCCAACAAGATTTCTCACTACCGTTCGAAATGACAACAAAAGTAGTCTGGGTGTCGATTTATAAATAAATAGCATATAAAATATTTAGCAGTATTTAATTTTGCAACATACCAACACCGAGACTTTATTAGCTTAGGTTCTTAAAACACCCGTTTTATAATCTTCACTAATTGGGTTATGACTAGCAGCTTCAATACCCATAGAAATTACTTTGCGAGTTTCAATTGGGTCAATTATGGCATCAACCCACAGGCGAGATGCGGCATAATATGGCGTTGTTTGCTTGTCGTATCTTTGTGTAATTTCGTCTAGTAGTTCTTGCTCTTTTTCTTTACTTAACTCTTTGCCTTTTGCTTTCATTGAGCCAACTTGTATTTGTAATAGAGTTTTTGCAGCACTGGCACCACTCATAACAGCAATTTTTGCCGAAGGCCAAGCAACAATTAGTCTAGGGTCATAAGCTTTACCATTCATTGCGTAATTTCCTGCACCGTAGGAGTTTCCTACAACAATTGTAAATTTTGGAACTATTGAGTTTGATACTGCATTTACCATTTTTGCACCATCTTTAATTATTCCGCCTTGCTCCGAGCGTGAGCCTACCATAAAACCAGTAACATCGTGCATAAAAACTATTGGAAGTTTCTTTTGGTTACAATTCATTACAAAATGTGCTGCTTTATCTGCTGAATCGGAATAAATTACTCCGCCAAATTGCATTTCGCCCAGTTTTGTTTTAGAAACAGTTCTTTGGTTTGCAACTACTGCAACTGGCCAACCATCAATGCGAGCATAGCCACAAATTATTGTTTTACCGTAGCCTTTTTTATATTCTAAAAATTCTGAGTTATCGACAATTCGCTCAATAATTTCGAGCATATTGTAGGGCTTTTCTCTTGTGTCGGGTAAAATACCGTATATTTCTTTTGGGTCTTTTTTAGGTAATGAAGGTTTTTGTCTGTCTAAGCAACATTTTTTTTCTGGTTTACAAGTTTTATCAATTAATGTTCTAATTGTTTTTAGTGCATCTTCGTCAGTTTCAACTTTATAATCCAGTATTCCTGAAATCTCCGATTGGGTTGTTGCTCCGCCTAAAGTTTCATTATCAACATTTTCGCCAATTGCAGATTTTACTAAATATGAACCTGCTAAAAATATTGAACCTGTTTTATTTACAATAATTGCTTCGTCTGACATAATTGGTAAATATGCACCACCAGCAACGCAACTTCCCATAATTGCCGATATTTGTACAATTCCCATTGCTGACATTTTTGCATTATTTCTGAAAATACGTCCGAAATGCTCTTTGTCAGGAAATATTTCATCTTGCATAGGTAAAAATACACCAGCACTATCAACTAAATATATAATTGGTAATTTATTTTCAATGGCAATTTCTTGAGCTCTTAAATTTTTCTTTGCAGTAATAGGAAACCATGCTCCAGCTTTTACAGTAGCATCGTTTGCAACTATAACACAAAGTCGAGTTTTTACATAACCCATAACAATTACAACGCCTCCCGATGGGCAACCACCGTACTCTTTATACATATCGTCGCCAACAAAAGCACCTATTTCAATGGTCTCGGAATTTTTATCAATTAACTTTTCAATTCTTTCACGTGCTGTTAATTTACCTTTCGCATGTTGTTTTTCAATTTTGGCTTTTCCTCCGCCTAAATATATTTTAGCTAAACGCCTTTTTACTTCGGAATATGCCAGCTTATTAAAATCTTCGTTTTTGTTAAATTTCAAGTCCATTGTAAAGAATTTTTTTATATAAAGTAAACAAATATAAAAAAAAATAGTAGAAAAGAATTATTTAATTTGAGTTCTACAAAATCATTTACTGAAATATGATAATATATTCATTTAATACAATTATATGGTATTTTTTTTTACTCTAAAATAAATGGTAACTTATCCTTTGCAGGTTTTATCTTAACATCATCAAACCATTGAAATACTTGAACTGAATAAGCTGTATTTTTAGAAAAATACAAACCGCAGCCAAAGGATTTAGCTTTTTTCGATAATATATTCTTTTTATGCCCTTTTGATTTCATCCACATACTTACAAAAATTTGTGCAATACCTAGATAAGATGCACTTCTATTAAAACTTGAATAAGCAATATTTTCGGCAATATGTGGATTTGAAATTCCTGCTAATTCTGCTCTGTCGGCTGGGAATTTTCGTTTTCGTTCTTTCGTGTTTTCATGTGAGTAAAAATCTTTTTCAACCATGTGTTTTGCATGATTAAAAGCCGATATTTCGCATTGTATATTGTGGGGTAGGATGGGGACTTTATATTTTGCCCTTTGCTCATTTGTCAGAAAAAATATAGTAGCAGTCAATAGAGCATAATCAATTTTAGAAAAATTAATAGACTGAATAAACATTTTATTATCTCTAAAATTTGTGTGGTCAATGGTTTTATAATATTCGTATTTCCAGTGATTTTGAGCATAAGTTGATGTTAGTAACGTTCCTAATAACAATATTGTAAGGCTAATTGTTTTCATATTTGTTGAAATTTAATTGTGAATTATATATAGTCTTTGAACGGAATAGCCCGTAATTGAAAATCAAGTTTACTCCAACCCTGAAGGAGCTTGATTTTTTATAGCTAAAACTATTGTTTTACATCTTTAGGATTTGAAAAAAAAGTAATTTAAAATTCGTAAATATTCTTTTGTATTTAGCTTCTATATATATAACGAAAAATTTATTATATGTTATATCAAAGATACAAAATTGCATTTGTAATTTTATATTATTACTTTTAAATAATTTTTAATTTTATACAAAAACGGTTAATATGGAATTTATAAAACAATATTTAAAAAATAAATATTTATTAGTTCTTGCTAATATTATTCCGTTATTAGCTGTTGTTTTTCTAGACTGGAGTGTTTTTGAAGTATTATTTGTTTATTTTTCCGAAACATTAATCTTTTTTATCTTGAGTTTAATAAAAATATTTTTTTTGAAAATCTCATTATCATCAAAAATAGGCAATGTGTTATTATATTTTTTTACGCTAAGCATTTTTGTTGTTTTTGAGGGAGTTGTAATTTTTGTTTATTATATAGGAGAAATTGAAAATGCTTTGCCAAATGCTAATTTGAATGAAATTTTAAACATTGTTTTTAATCCTTCATATTTTGGTAGTTTGCTGGTTTTTGGTCTAATATTTATATACTATTTTTATGTAGATTTTATTTTGAAACAAAAATATGAATCTTGCACTGCTAAAACCGTTATTAAAACCCCTGCAATAAGAATTTGGATAATGCTGATTGTCGCATTAGTAGGAATTGGAATTTCTAAATATTTTTCTTCAGTATATATTCTGTTATTTTTTATTATTGTAAAAACGTGGTTAGATTTGCTAGCTTTTAAAGATAATAAAGTTGTGTAAGAAACTTATGAGAGTTGATTTTTTAACGAATCATAGAGTTTAAAAACATTCTAGTATTTGGTCCTTCGTTAAAAAGTAAATCTAAAATACTTAAATCCTTTGTAAAACCAAACTTCGAGCTAAAAACTTGCGAATATTCTTTTAGAATGAGCGTTTTGTCTTCGATTTGATACTTTTTTTTAGGATTAATACTCATTCTATAATCATTTTTATATGTTGGCAGGTATTCATTACTAAAGTCAAAAGCTTTATCAACTTCAATTTCTTTTAGTAAAACTTTTAAAATTTCGATATTAAAATCAAATAAATATTTATATTTTTTTTTGAAAAAAGGTATAAAAGCATCAATATAGAACTCGTAAAATGGTGAAGATTTATAAGCACTATCAATAGTTTTAAGGTGTAAACTTTGCCAGTTTATGTCGTAA
>JAOZLS010000082.1 GCA_029934705.1 Bacteroidales bacterium
GTCCCCTTTAGGGGATTTAGGGGTATAATGACTTTTCGGAGTGGACTCATTATTGAATAATTTAAAATAATTATTATGCACTTTGAACTAACTTTAGATTTTATAAATAATTTAAAAACATCAATTGAATTAGGCGATGTAAAAGAATCGGCTAAGTTACTTGAAGAGTTGCATGCTGCTGATATAGCTCAAATTTATGATAATTTGAATTTAGAGCAAGCAAAATATTTATTCTTACTTATTGACGATGGCGAAAAAGCCGCCGATGTATTGGCTGAACTCGATGATAACGATAGGGAACGATTCCTTAAAATATTACCAAGTGATATTATTGCCGAAAGGTTTATCGACCACATGGACTCAGACGATGCAGCCGACGTTATTGCAGATTTACCCGAAGCTCGGCAAGCCGAAGTTCTTAAAAATATAAAAGATTTTGAGCTAGCAGGCGATATTGTTGACTTATTGGCCTACGATGAAGACACTGCCGGAGGTTTAATGGGAAAAGAATTTATTGTAGCAAATATAAATTCCACAGTTGAAGTTGCAATTGATGAAATAAGAAAACAAGTACTTGAAATAGACGAAATATATTATATATATGTTGTTGATGACGACGAAATTCTAAAAGGAGCATTATCACTGAAAAAATTAGTTGTTTCCCAGCCAGATGTTAAAATAAAGGACATATACTTGCCTGATGTTATTAAAGTTAAAACTGATATGCCTGCCGAAGAAGTTGCAAACCTAGCCGATAAATACGATCTGGTTGCACTTCCTGTTATTGACAGTATAGGTCGTTTACTAGGGCGTATAACTATTGATGACCTTGTTGATGTTTTAAGCGAAGAAGCACGTAAAGATTATCAAATGGTTTCTGGAATATCCGAAGATGTTGAACTTAGCGATAATGTTTGGCGACTAACAAGAGCTCGTATTCCATGGTTACTAGTCGGTTTGCTGGGTGGAATAGTAGGCTCAAGAGTTTTGTCTGTATATGAAGTTGAATTAGGAGAGCATCCTGCACTAGCATTTTTTCTTCCACTTATAGCAGCAATGGGAGGAAATGTTGGAGTACAATCTTCTTCAATAATAGTGCAAGGTCTGGCAAATGGTACGTTAGGGCTTGGTAGTATATTTAAAAAAGTACTAAAAGAAATGTCGGTTGCAGTTATTACAGGGCTTATCACAAGCATGATTCTTCTTGCATATAATCTTGTTTTTTCAGACTCAATTGCTCTTACAATTACTGTTAGTTCAGCATTGTTTGCTGTTATTATTTTAGGTGCAGTCTTTGGAACTGTTGTTCCTCTTACTCTAAATAAAATGAATATTGACCCAGCACTTGCTACCGGACCTTTTATTACAACAACAAACGATATTTTTGGAATGATAATATATATGTCAATTGCTGGAGTATTTTTGTATTATTTTTAATTTATTTTTAATGAAGAACTTATCTTTTTTATTTCTCGTAATATTTTTCACATTAAATACTCAGGCTTTGTTTAGTCAGAAATTGAGTGATAATGCAGAAATTAGCATAATTACATGCGGGTGTGGCAATGAACTATATTCAATTTTTGGACATTCTGCAATTCGTATAAACGACCCCGTTACAAAATTTGATTATGTATATAATTATGGAACATTTGATTTTGGAACTCCTGGCTTTTATCCAAAATTTGTTAGAGGACAGTTAGACTATATGCTTAGTGTTGCTCCTTATAGGTATTTTATTTTTTCTTATATAAAAGAAAAAAGGTGGGTAAAAGAGCAAGTTCTAAATATTACTACAGAGGAAAAAAATATAATATTTAATTATGTACAAAATAATGCTTTACCCGAAAATAAATTTTATCGCTACGATTTTTTGCAAGATAACTGTGCTACACGAATAAAAGATGTTTTAAAGTATGCATTGAAGAATAAATTAGTGTTAGGAAAAGCAAATATTGATTCTACCACTTCATACAGAGATATTTTAGCAGAGTATTTACCAAATCATGACTGGGAGCGTGTTGGGATATATTTAGCAATGGGAATGCCAGCAGATAAAACAATTACTGATGAACAAGCAACTTTTATCCCCGATTATTTAGCAACCGTTTGCCATAATTCTAAATTAAGAGTAAATAACAAAGAATTACCATTAATAAAATTGGAAAGAACTCTTTATGAACCTGAAAATGGCGTAGTTAATTTAAGAGAAAGTAAAAGTGTATTTAGCCCATTATTTGTTTTCTGGATAATATTTTTAATTGCAATAATCATTTCTATTTATGAAATATATTTAAAAAAGTATATTAAATTATTTGATAATTTACTTTTTTTTATAATAGGATTGTTAGGTATTTTGGTTTTGCTTTTATGGTTTGCAACCGAGCATAAATCTATGATAAATAATTTGAATATACTATGGGCAATGCCACTATTTTTGCCCGCAATGTTTTTTTATTATAAAGAAAAATATAAAAGTTTCGCCAAGTATTTATTTCTATCTTTAGGAATTATTTCATTAATTAGTTTAATTCCTTTTCCTGTTTTTCCTCAACAAATTGAGACAGCATTTACACCCTTGATTTTAACAATATCAATACGATCTATATTAATGTTTATACATAAATAAATAATTAATTAATTATGAATTTAATAATTGCTTCAATATTAATTTTTATATTAAATATTCCTTTTGGATATTGGCGAGCAAACCATAAAAAATTGACCTTACAATGGTTTTTGGCAATTCATATACCAATCCCGTTTGTCGTATTAATAAGGCTTGTGTTTAATCTAGGATTTAAACTTTATACTTACCCTTTTATAATTCTATCATTCTTTTTAGGACAGCTTATTGGAACTAAAATATATTATTACAAGAAAAATAAAGCAAAATGATAAAACTCAATCTTATTCAAATTTAAGATTGAATAAGATTGAGTTTTTAGTTTATAGCTTAGCTATGTATAGAAAAATATATTGTTTTAGAAACTAGGACATGGAATAATTGTGTGTTTTTGATTCCATTTATCCATATTTTTGTTGAACTCATAAGTTATAGATATTTCGTGAGCTCCTCCTGTATGACTTAATAAATTAGATACTGTCATATCATAACTATAGCCAATTTTTAGGTTAGGACTAATCTTATATCCTGTTAAAATAATAATTGCATCAATTTTATTAAAAGCGTCATAGTTTTTATCAACAACAGGAATTCCTCTAAACCAAGCACCTAATACAAAAGGATCTTTTTCCCAATATGCCCCAATGTCAAGTTGGTCATATTGCTCTTGTATCCTATAATGAAAAGAGAAAGTAACGTTTTCAGGAGTTCTTCCGTAAGTTACTCTTCTAACTCTCTTGTTTTTAATGAATAGTTTTTTCCCACCAAAAACAGCGAGTTTTAAAGGTACTTTACTTTCTACACCAGTTAGTGATTGGTCTGGTCTTAGCAAGTGATCAACGGCAAAACCTGCCCAGTATGTGTCTGTGTATCCTAATAATGATGCTTGAAAATCAATGTATCCTTTATTTGGTAGTGGTGGAATTTCTGTTGTGTAACTAACAGTTGTTCCATCATACTTCATCATATCGCCAAATGTAAGCTTATCAAAATCAATAGAGCGTTGTGCATATTTAAAATAAATACCTGGTCTTAAATACCATACATTGTTTTTACGTCCTTTCTTTTCGCCAACTTTCAAATTATATGAATATTGTAAACCAGCTTCTGTTAATCCTAATTTTCCAGAGCCTGCTATGTCTCTATATACAAGTAACCCTACACCACTTTTTGCTCTAGCAAAATAATGATCTAAGCCTACCGAAAAAGTAGTAAATGTCCCTAATATCTTAGGCCATTGATCTCTATAGTTCAAAGATAAACGACTAGCCTCCGTATAACCAGCAAATGATGGAGCGATAGTCATCGGAGTAGAGTAAAACTGTGAATAATGAGATATCTGTGCATTGATGTCTCTTGCACAAAATACCGATAATATTATTATTATTCCTATTGCTTTTTTCAATTTATATAGTTTTTTGAAGTGGTAAATATATAATAATTAACGGAAACATGTAAACAATATTATAAAAAAAAATATATCTACGTACACTTATTTTATGAAAATGTAATATACTTATGTAAAAGCAAATAAAATACCAAATTTATTGTTTTTTTAATTTATTTTGATATTTGTAAATAAAAGTTAAAAGCATCGGCAATGTCGTTCTTCGTAATCTCATTGTTAATAGTGGCTTTGCCTATGTTTTCAAGTAAAATAATTAATATTTTTTCATTGATGTTTTTTTTGTCATGATTTATTAATTCATTTATTTCCTTTATTGCTTTATCATCAATAGTTAATTTACCATATAGTTCTATTATTTTTTGTACGTAAAATAAAAATTCTTTCAATTTTAAGCCTTTCTTTTTGTGTGAAATAAAAAGTTCAAATATAACTCCTTGTATAACAGCTTCTCCATGTGTTATGTTTAATAATTCAGTTTTGTTATAATAACTTTCAATTGCATGTCCAAAAGTATGCCCAAAGTTCAAAATTTTGCGTAAACCTTGGTCTTTTATATCATTTTTGATAAAAGTGTTTTTTATTTTGATTGAATCAACAATAAGTTTAGTTAATTTTTCATAATTTTTGTCTGACTGCCCCTGTTCTAAATATATAAATAATTCATCAAGATGTTTCTTGTCATATATAAAGCCATGTTTTATCATTTCTGCAAAACCCGATAAAATGTGATTTTTAGGAAGTGTTTTTAAAAAACTAGGGTAAACAACTACTTTTTCAGCTTGGTTTATTACACCAATTTCATTTTTCAGGTCCTTGTAATTAATTCCCGTCTTTCCGCCAATTGATGCGTCAACTTGAGCTAATAAACTTGTGGGAATATTTATAAAATTGACTCCTCGTTTAAATGTTGATGCTGCAAAACCTCCAATGTCAGTTATTACGCCACCTCCAATATTTATTATTAAACTATTTCTATCTGCTTTGTTTTCAATTAAAAAATCCCAAATATTTTCTAAATTTCTTATATTCTTATTAGCATCGCCATTTTTAATAATAAAAACAGGGAATTTATCAAAAACATAACTTAATTCTTTAGCCCAACTATTAAAAACATTATCATCTGTAATAATAAATGTTTTTCTGTTTTTATTTTGATCTAATATCAAATTAAATTCTAAATTAATATTATTTGTAATTGTTATATTGTCTATGTTTTTAGTCATTAATGCCATTTAATATTTGAAATTACTCCGAAAAATAATTAACCCAGCTAAAACTATCAGTTTGTACCCGAAAGGGACTTTCAGTACTTTTGAATTTTTAATACTTTCCCTTTAGGGCTTAGGGTAAAAAAGTATTAAAAGTAAAAAAGTACTATTTTTCGGAGTTACTTATTATTTGAAACAATAAATATATACAATTATTTCGATACTCAAAAATATATGCTTAATAAACATAATAATAAATTAGATTTAATATGTAAAAAAATATATTTTTGCGAAAATTAGTTAATTTTCTTTCTTTTAGAAATTAATTAGTGAGTTTTAAGACTAAATATTTATTTTTAAGTATATAATTATGATTGATTTTGATAATACTGAAATTGCTTTTAAAAGCAAATCAAATTTTGATTTAAAAAGAGCTAAATTACTTTTTATAATGATGTCTAAAAGGTATTTACAAAAAACAGGCGAATATATGGCGTCAACAGCAATGGCTCTTCGGATTCCTGTAAAATGGGCCGTAAAACCTACAATTTATAGTCAATTTGTTGGTGGCGAAACAATAAAAAAATGTTTTGATTCTGTTAGAACTCTTGAAAAATTCAATGTAAAAGCTATCTTAGATTATTCTGTAGAAGGTAAAGAGTCAATAGAAGATATAAATACTGCTCTTGAAGAAACATTAAGTTCAATAAAAAATGCCATAAAAGATAAAAATGTGCCTTTTGCTGTTTTTAAACCTACTGCATTTACAACTTCGGTGGTTTTAGAAAAAGCAAGTGCTGGTACAGAGCTTAGCGAAGAAGAAAAAATAGAAGCACAAAATTTTAAGAATAGAGTCGATATTTTATGTAAAGCTGCTTTTGAAGGAGATTTACCTATCCTAATAGATGCTGAAGATTCTTTTTACCAAAATTTTATTGACGAAACGGTTGACGAAATGATGGTGAAATATAATAAGGAGAAAGCTATTGTATATAATACTTGGCAAATGTACCGTACCGATAGACTTCAAAATTTAAAAGATACCTACCAAAAATCTATTGACGGAAATTATTTTTTAGGCGCTAAATTTGTTCGTGGTGCATACATGGAAAAAGAGCGTGAAAGAGCCGAAGAAAAAGGCTATCCATCGCCAATACATGTTGATAAAGCTGGAACTGATAAAGCATATAACGATGCGTTGAAATTTTCTTTTAAACATATTGATAAAATTTCAATATTTAATGGAACTCATAATGAAGATAGTAATAAACTACTTGCTAAATTTATGGATAATGCTGGTTTAAAGCGTAATGATAATAGACTTTGGTTTTCTCAACTTTTTGGTATGAGCGATAATATTAGTTTCAATCTTGCCGAGCAAGGCTTTAATGTAGCTAAATATGTTCCTTTTGGTCCTGTAAAACATGTTTTGCCTTATTTATTCAGACGTGCCGAAGAAAACACATCGGTTAAAGGTCAAACAGGTAGAGAACTAGCTTTAATTAATAAAGAAATAAAGAGAAGAAAATCTTTGTAATACTTATTGGCTTTTTCAAGGAAATTGTTGGCATAAATCTTATATATAGGCATTGTTCTTGAAATAAATATGAAGTTATTTAAACTCTGCAATTTAATACTAGATTGTTATACGTTAGCTCGTCATACTAAACTTGATTTAGTATCTATGTGTTCTCGGATTGCAGAATAATAGCTATAAATAAAAGAAGAAGATACTGAACTAAATATAGATACTAACGACATATACTTTTATTATACTGCTTTAAATCAATAAGTTCGTGCTAATTGTTTTTTGTATTTTAAAAATCATGCTAAAACAATAAGCTCTTTATCAATAATCTTCTTAAAAAGAGCTGCTTTTTCAATATTAAAATAATATGAATTCTCCCGACAAAATTATTATAAAAAATGCTTCCGAAAATAACTTAAAAAGCATTAATGTAGAAATTCCTCATAATAAAATTACAGTTGTTACAGGTGTGTCTGGCTCAGGAAAAACTTCTTTGGTTTTTGATATAATTAATAATGAAGCACAACGTAGGTTTTTCGATTTTTTCTCGACAAAAGCTGCACGCCTTACTGGAAAAATGAAACGTCCAGAAATTGAACACATCAGCGGTTTATCGCCGGTTATTGCCGTTGGTCGTCAGTCAATAATAAAAAATCCTCGATCAACTGTTGGTACTCTCTCTGAAATTTACGATTTACTGCGACTTTTATTTGCTCGTTTTGGTGAAACGCCCGAGAATGTTAAGTTGGAGCGGAGTTTATTTTCTTTTAATAATGAAAAAGGTGCTTGCCCTACTTGTAAAGGTTTAGGGCTTGAAGAAAAAATTGACCCAAACTCTTTAATCGAAAATTCTGAAAATAGTTTAAGAAATAGAGCATTAAAAATTACTACTCCTACAGGATATACAGTATATTCGCAAGTTACTATTGACGCATTAAATCAAGTTTGCGAAGCGGAGGGTTTTAATGTTGAAATTCCTTGGAAAGATTTAACCGAAATACAAAAAGAAATTATTTGGTATGGAAGTAACAAGACAAAAATCCCTTTTGGAAAACATACTTTAGAATCTCGCATGAAATGGACAGGAATTACCGCTAATCCTCGCGAAGATGGCTACTATAAAGGGATAATTCCTATTATGGAAGATATTTTAAAGCGAGATCGTAATAAAAATATCCTTCGCTTTGTAAAATCTCAAAAATGTAGCTCTTGCAATGGCGAAAGGCTAAACAATATAGCTCTTTCAGTAAAATATAATAATAAAAATATTTCATTTTATAATGAAATGACAATTGAACTGCTGGCTGAAACTTTTACAAAAATTCTTCAAGAAAGAAATATTTCAATTGCTGAAACTGAAATTATTACTAAAATTACTGAAAAAGCTAAAAATCTATCTGAACTTGGCATTGAATACCTCACATTAAACAGAGAATCAGCAAGTTTGTCAACTGGAGAAGCACAGCGAATAAGGTTAGCAAACCAAATAAGTTCAAAACTTTGTGGTATAACTTACATTCTCGACGAACCATCAATAGGTCTGCATAATAAAGATATTCAACGACTTATAAGTACTTTTAAAAAGCTAAAAGACAACGGAAATACGGTAATTGTTGTAGAACACGACGAGGAAACAATTAAAAATGCCGACTATATTATTGATATTGGACCAAAAGCAGGAAAAAATGGTGGTGAAGTAATTTTTGCAGGTAAGCCTTCGGGTTATAATCCAAAGAAGTGCAAATCAGAGACTTTAGAATATATTACAGGTAGCAAAAATATAGAAATTCCTAAAAACAGAAATTTAGGAAACGGAAATATTATAAAAATACACAATGCCAAACTTCATAACTTAAAAAACATTGACATTGAATTCAAATTAGGCGTTTTTAACACTGTTACAGGTGTTTCGGGTGCTGGAAAAACAACTTTAGTCAAGCATGTTCTATCAAATTTTATTCAAAATAAATTAAATGATAAAAATAAAAATTTTGAACTTTTTGACAAAATTTCTGGAACAGAAAATATTGATAAATTAATTGAGATTGACCGCTCACCAATAGGCAAAACTCCAAGGAGTAACCCTGCAACCTACACTAAAGTTTTTGATAAAATCAGAGCTTTATATGCGACCTTAGCTCAAACAAAAGAGCGAAAATGGGATAAAAGTAGATTTTCTTTCAATACAAAAGGCGGAAGATGTGAGACTTGCGAAGGTGCTGGTTTAATTCAAATCGGAATGCACTTTTTAGGCGATGTTTCTATAGTTTGCGAGAAATGCAATGGCAAAAGATTTAATAATGAAACACTTGAAATAAAATATAAAGGAAAAAATATTTTTGAAGTTCTCGAAATGCAAATCGACGAAGCTGCAATTTTCTTCTCAGACAAACCACAAATTTATCATATACTCAATGTAATGTGCGAGCTTGGCTTGGGTTATATAACACTAGGTCAGAGTTCTACAACACTATCGGGTGGCGAGGCACAACGAATAAAATTAGCTGCCGAACTTAGTAAAAAAGATACTGGTAAAACTTTATATATTCTTGACGAACCAACTACGGGCTTGCATTTTTACGATATAAATATTCTACTTAAAACATTAAAAAAGCTTGTTAATAAAGGAAATACATTAATTGTAATCGACCATAATATCGACTTAATAAAATCTAGCGACAATATAATTGACCTAGGACCCGACAGCGGAATTAAGGGTGGCGAGCTGGTTATTATTGGAACTCCCGAAGAAATTATTAATTGTAAAAAATCATATACCGCACATGCTCTAAAGCCTGCGTTGCTTAGTAATAATGTTTTTAATTTTTTAAAAGAAGAAGAAAAAACAGAATCCAATATTGATAAAAATATAATATTAAAAGGTGTTTCTACAAATAATTTAAGAAATGTTAATGTTGAAATCCCTGTAAATAAGCTTACTGTGTTAACTGGTGTTTCAGGAAGTGGAAAATCGTCTTTAGCTTTTGATACAATTTTTGCCGAAGGATATAATAGATATACCGAAAGTTTTTCGGCATATATTAGAGCTATGTCGGGGCAAAAAAAGAGAGCTAAGTTTGAAGAAATAACAGGACTAATGCCAACATTGGCAATTGGCAGAAAAAAAGAACAAAACTCGCCACGCTCAACAGTAGGAACGATTACCGAAGTTTATGATTATTACAGATTGCTGTTTTCTAGAGCAGGTGAAAAACCGAAATTTCTAACAAATACAATTTTAACAGCTAGCATGTTTTCATTTAATCATGAAACAGGTGCTTGTCCTAGTTGCAAAGGCTTAGGTCATAAAATAGTTTGCAGTCCTTCAATGCTAATAACAAATTCTGATTTAGCAATTATTAATGGTGCAATTGATGGAACTAAAACTGGGAAGTTCTACGGAAACCCAAACGATAAATATATTGCAACACTTATTACGGTTGGTAAAACAATGAATATTGATTTTTCTAAATCTTGGAAAAACTTAACAGAAAATCAACAAAAAATTGCATTATTTGGAACTGGCGACACTAAATATGATATTGTTTGGAAATATAAACGCAAAAATACTACTGGCGAACACAAATTTACAGACAAATGGCTTGGTTTTGTAAACTTGGTAAACGATGAATACCAACGAAAACATGCCGACAAAAGAGGTCAAGCAATGCTTAACGTAATGCACGAAGAAAAATGTAATGTTTGCGAAGGAAAACGCTTAAATGAAGATGCTTTACAAGTAAAATTTATAAATTATGATATTGCAGAGTTCAGTAATTTAAGTATTGATAAAACAATAGATGTTCTACAAAATGCTGAAAATAAGTTGAATGAAAAATCATATTCAATTTCAAAAAATATTATTGCTGA
Organism: Bacteroidales bacterium; assembly: GCA_029934705.1. Classification (GTDB taxonomy): domain Bacteria; phylum Bacteroidota; class Bacteroidia; order Bacteroidales; family JAADGE01; genus DZBS01. The sequence goes on from JAOZLS010000082.1 coordinate 10,641, forward strand.
AATATTAAGACGACTTAACTACATAAAAAATATTGGCTTAGGATATTTGCAAATTAGTAGAAAAACAGCCAGTCTTTCGTCGGGTGAGTTGCAACGTATTAGACTCGCAGCACTTGCGGGAGCACAACTTACAGGCATTTGTTTTGTTTTGGATGAACCAACTTCGGGGCTTCATGCAAAAGATATTTCAAAATTAATTGAAATTATAAAACACCTAACTTCTTTAAAAAATACAGTTGTAATAGCCGAACATAACCCTCAAATTATTAAAACAGCCGACAAAATTATCGATTTAGGAATTGGTGCAGGAGAATTTGGTGGTGAAATAGTTTTCTCTGGGAATTTTAATAGTCTTCTAAAAAATACTGTTTCAAAAACAGCAAAACATTTTAGAGAAAGTGTTAAGCCGGTAATTAAAAGTAAGATTTCAGAAAATCAAGAGTTCATCATTATAAAAAATGCACATAAAAATAATTTAAAAAATATTGATGTCGAAATTCCAATAAATAAAATTACTGCTGTTACTGGTGTTTCGGGAAGTGGTAAATCAAGTTTAATAATTGATACTTTAAGCAAATATAAAAAGACAAACCAAAATAATTATTGCGATTATATTTCAGGACTTTCTTCTTTTAATAAAATTGTTTTTGCCGATAAAAAGTCTATAACTGGTTCATCGTCGAGTATGATTTTGACTTATACTGGTATTTTCGACAAAATACGAGATGTTTTTGCTTCGATAAAAACTGCAAAACTCGAAAAATTACGAAAATCACATTTTTCGTTAAATACAAAAGGCGGACGCTGCGAAACTTGCAAAGGCAACGGATATTTAAAAGTAAGTATGGATTTTTTGTCCGATATACAAACTGTTTGTCCCGAGTGTAAAGGAAAATGTTTTAAAGAAAATATTCTTAAGCATAAATTTAATAATAAAAATATTTACGATGTTCTAAATATGTCAATTACTGAATTGCAATTATTTTTTGCTAATGAAAAGCAAATACACGAACATTTAAAAACGATTTGCGAAACTGGTATTGGATATTTAAAAGCAGGACAAAGTTTAAATACGCTTTCGGGAGGTGAACTGCAACGCTTAAAGTTAGTTAGTGAGCTGATAAAGAAAACCTCGGGCAAAATATTATATATTTTTGATGAGCCAACAGGTGGTTTGCATTTTGAAGACATTAAAAATTTACAAAAGCTATTTACTAAAATAATTGAACAAGGACATACAATAATTTACTCCGAACATAATATTGACATGATGTTTTTTGCCGATTATATTATTGATTTAGGAATAGAAGGAGGCGAAAAAGGTGGAAATATTATAGCAAAAGGAAATTCGCTTGAAATAATGAATTCCAATAATTCTTTTACTGGAATTGAAATGAAAAAACATTATGATAATTGATAATGACGTTTCCATATCCTACGGACGATGGAAAGTCTTTCTTTATGGCTAATACTGATCTGCATTCGTCCGCAGGACAATGTAGCGTCATTTGTCAAACTTTTGTTATAGAACCCTTAGCTAATAAAAAAAATACTGCCAGATGCTATGCATCCTGGCAGTATTTGTACGACTTGGCAGTGTACTTGCACCTGCCAATAACTGAATTAAAATAGGCATATTAGATTGTAAATTATTCTCTAAGGTCAACAACTTCTACAGTTGCAGGATACTTTGATTTGTCAAAAGTAAAAAGAGCATCGGGTAATTTAACACCAGTTTTAAAAGTGTCAACTATAATTGAGTAATCTATACCATTATTTC
>JAOZLS010000392.1 GCA_029934705.1 Bacteroidales bacterium
AATGATGACAGACGGATTAAAAATGAAGAATGAAGAAGAAAATATAAAAGTTTTAGATATTACTGAAATAATAACAGAAACTTTAGCGTTATAATTCTAATAGAATACAGGAATAAAAAAAGGTTTTTAATATTTTATTAAAAACCTTTTTATTTGAACATTCTTTTAAATTAAAAAAAATAATAATCTTAGTGTAAGCAATTTTCTACAATGCTCCTATTACCAAAATAAATACTAGCATTTCGTTATTTCTTCCTTAACTAATACCATAATATTCAACAATTCAAAATTATAATAGTACTTGTAATATTTTCAGTAATATTTTACTTAAAATCAAGAGTACCATAAAACTAGCTAAAATCAATGCATATAATAGTTAGCAAGATTTTAAAATAAAAAATAATTAAACTTTACATAAATTATAAAAGATTAAAAGATGAATTTTTAATAGTTTGCACGACTTTTGTATAAATAGATTTTACCTTTAAGTAAATAGCAATAAATGACTTATTAACAAGTAATTAACAATTGTTTTTCACTAACACACTGATTTTCAGACACCTAAAAAAACATTGATTTTTTTTCATAAGTTAAATTACTGAAAATAACAACAATATAAAATAAACGTAAAATGCAATAGTAAAAAGTTTTTTTTTATAGTTTTTTTTTATCGACTTTTGTTAAATGGAAACATGCCCCTAAATATTTTTTTTAACCCCTAAAAAAAATCCGTATGAGAGAGAAGCACGAAGAAGTTTGGAATAATTGTTTACAAATTATCAAGGACAATATACCAAGCAACAGTTTTAACACATGGTTTAAGCCTATAACCCCTATAAAGCTTGAACAAAGCGTACTAAGAATTGAAGTTCCTAGTACATTCTTCTATGAATTTATAGAAGAACATTATATTGATTTGCTAAAAAAAGTTTTACAGAAAGAGCTAGGAAATGAAGCAAAACTTGAATATAGCGTTAAAGTAGATAGTTCTGCTTACAATAATAATGTAAAAAAATCAAACATTGTTTTTCCAACAGGAACTGCACCAAATTTGACTAACAAATCGTTACCTTTAACTGCTCCAAGTAAAGACCCGCTAAGTCCTTATTTGACACCAGGTATAAAAAAGGTTCCAGTTAATCCTAATTTGAATAGTAATTATACTTTTGAAAATTTTGTTGAAGGGAAGTGTAACAGACTATCTCGTTCTGCAGGAAAAGCTATTGGAGCAAATCCTGGAGGAACTGCTTATAACCCAATATTTATTTGGGGAGAGTCAGGTATGGGAAAAACTCACTTAGCACAAGCTATTGGGATAGAAGTGAAAAATAATTTTAAAGAAGATAAGATAGTATTATACGTTCCTGCAAATAAGTTTCAAGCACAATACACCGAAGCTTCACGAAAAAATACTAGAAATGACTTTTTACACTTCTACCAAATGATTGATGTATTAATTGTTGACGATGTACACGAGTTTGCAGGTAAGCCTGGAACACAAGATACATTCTTTCATATTTTTAATCATTTACACCAATCTGGCAAACAATTAATTTTAACAGCAGATAGACCACCTTCAGAATTAAATGGAATGAATGCTAGATTAATTTCAAGATTCAAATGGGCTTTGACAACTGAGATTTCTACACCAGATTACGAAACAAGAATTGCCATTTTAAATAAAAAGGCACACAACGATGGAATTATTCTTGACAAAGATATTATTACATACATGGCAGAAAATATTACAGGAAGCGTTAGAGAACTAGAAGGTGCTTTAATTTCCTTAATGGCACATGCGACCTTAATAAAAGAAGATTTAACGATAGATTTTGCAAAATCGAAAATAGATCAACTTATTAAGAAACCTATAAGAGACATTACAATAAACTATATTAAAAAGGTTGTTTGTGATTTTATGAATGTTAAAGTTGAGGATATCAATACAAAATCTAGAAAACAAGAGATTGTACAGGCGAGGCAAATAGCTATGTTCTTTGCTAAGAAATATACCAAAGCATCTTTAGCAACGATTGGAGCCGAAATTGGTAATAAAGATCATGCAACAGTTTTATATGCAAACAAAACTGTTAACAATTTACAGGAAACTGATAAATTATATAAAACAAATATCCTCGGAATTGATAAAAGAATTCAGTCGATGATATAATTCTTAACGGAGTAAAACAACATTTTAGGGAAAAAAAGAGCAACATTTATATGTTGCTCTTTTTTTGTTTTTAATTTATATTTAAAATAACCGAAAAACGCAGACAGGTGCAAGCACGCTGTCTGGTTATACCAAATGAATTTCAAAGTTGCCGAATAAATTCAAAATATTTTTTTGTTTTACAATCTTAAAATTTCAAGCATAACTTGTTCCGAACTTGTTTCGGAAGCCGTAGCTACGGTTTAAATTTTAAGTGCAGGAAAACAGGAAAAGATGAAGGATTTGTCGGCAATTTTGATGTTTATTTGGTATTAAATACTAATCAACCAAAATTCTGTATTCCGAAGGAAATTTAACTGAATATTTAATATTCAATTCTTTTGATTCACCTGCTTTTAACTCAAGCTTCCATTTTAACATTCCCGAATTTTCGTCATACTTAGCCGAGGATAATTCTAGTATATCGACTTTTACTTTATTATTGGGCGAAATAGGAACTAAGTCTTCGACATTAATTGTAACAGGAAATGTTTTATTATTTTTTACAGTAATTTTCCAGTGTTTATCAACCTTTGTATTAGAACCGATAATTTTAGTTTTTGAAAAATCCTTTTCAAGCTCACGTTTTACAAAAATATCATTATCAATTCCTAGCGAAAATAATAAAGTATCGGTATATGAGTCAAAATTAAGAGAAGTTTTTCCTGTATATGCATCCTGAAAAAATATGTTTGCCTGACCAGAAATCATTCTATTTTCTTTACGCTCGGTAACAACAGCAGTTAAAAAAGCTTTCTTGGAGAGTTTTGGAACTAAACTATATTCGTAATCAGCTGCAATACTTAAATCTTCAATTAATACATCGTAATTTTTTCTATTTGAAAGAATAGTATATTTATCTTTGATTTTAAAATCGTAAAAAGTTGAAAGTTTAACTTTGTTTTTTATAGGAATATTTTGTCCCTTAAAATTTGAACCACCACGAATTTGCACACCAGAAGTTTTTCCAGAGAGAGCATCGTAAGAAGTATAATCATCTTCGACATATACGACAGAGTAGGACAATGCTTTCCTGCTTTTTTTAATTCCAATTGCTGTAACAACGACATCTTCAATTTGGGTATCATCTTCTTGCAAAGTTACATTTACACCTCCCGAAGCAGCAGAGAACTCATAACTTTTCAATCCCATATACGATGCAACATATTTATGCTCATGCCCATCTGTATCTAAAGAATAATAGCCATTCAAATCTGTTATTGTAGCAATAGTCGTACCTTTTTGTTTTATTAAAACTCCTGGTATTCCTGCTCCTGTATAATCGCAAATTTGTCCTGTTAATACTTTAGGATTATAATTGCTTGAGTAAGTTTGAACAGAGCGTCCACCCTGCCCTAGTACATCGGAACTTAAACTAGGTTTCATTCCACTTAAAGATGGATTCCCTGTTGATAAAATCAATTTTACATTTTTCCAATCATAGCCAGTATTTTGAAAGACATGTGCTTTATAATTGAAAACTATTTTTTCACTTATATTTTTCACTCTAACATCGTAATACGGACTCCAACCAGCATCAGAAATATAATAACTAATATCAAATTTTGCAGCCATATCTTTTTTAGAACTAATAACAATAATTATTTCTGAAGTAGTTTGTCTCATACCTGCATTTAGTTCACTCAACTGATACTTTATTAATGTAATTTCTTTTGTAAATTTTCGTATTTTATTTGCGGCATTAAGTTTATATAATTCAATTTCGCCT
>JAOZLS010000083.1 GCA_029934705.1 Bacteroidales bacterium
GTCATACTTTTCAGAAAAATTAATTGTAAATTAGTTGAAAATTTTTAACTATTAAACCATTAATTATGAAAATATCAGCTAAATTAGTTACAATATTTTTATTAATATTGTTTTCCTTAAATTCATATTCGCAAACCACTAAGTTTAAGCACTTTGAAATAGATTTAGCTTTGTCTTTTTGGTCGCCTAAATCGCCAGTGTTACAAGCAACAAGTACAGTAACAAATGTTTTCTTACCAGAAGCAAATTATACATATACATCGGCTTCCCATGGTGGCTTTGGAAATTCGTTTGGTCCTGATTTTAAAGTGAGTTATTTCTTTAAAAATGATTTTGGGTTGTCCGTTGGTTTTAGTCCTGTGATGATGACAAATAATATGTTTGTTCAACTATCGGATACTACCTCTATTCAGTACAATAATTATGCTGAAATAATGAATATTACCGTAGGTTTTACAAAAAGAATTATACATACCGAGAAACTTATTTTTTCTTTTGGTGGTGGTGTTAATTTAGTTCCTAACGTAGAGATACATATAGAAACTATTGGTACTGATTATCAAACTTATTTAGAAGGAAATAATGGAAATCTTGGACTTTACGTAGATTTAGGTTTGAAAATGCAAATTTATAAAGCTCTCTATTTTAAAACTGCCTTTAAATATTCTCGTGTTTCAATTGATGATTTTGGGCTTCATGGTAATAATATTGAAATTAGATATAAAGATTTAGAATTGGGTGGTACTTCTATAATTGGAGGCTTATCTTTTGTGTTTTAGTAGAAAAGTTTATCTATAAATATAAAAAAATACCTGTTGCAAGTGAAATATTTGCAACAGGTATAAAATTGTAAAGCTTTAATTCAGGATTTTAAATTTTTCCCTTAATTTTCACAACACCCATTTTTTTCCATCTTCCTGTAAAATAGTAGATTATTGAGGCAGTCATTCCAAAGGTCCAAGCAGTTGGTATAGAGTACCATATTCCTGTTTCGTTAAATTGTAACGACATATAATATGATAACGGAACTCGTATTGTCCAAAGAGCAAAAAGTGTGATAAACATTGGTACAATTGTATCGCCTGCACCTCTAAAAACACCTGTAAACGAGAACATTGTTGAGAAAACAACATAGAATATACCAACAATCATTAAATATTCGTGACCAATGCGAATGACTTCAGCATCGGGAGAAAACATTTTCATTAAAAACCCACCAGCAAAAATTACAAGAATACTTATTGATAATGAAACGCTTGCCGACATAATTATTGTTGATTTTAATCCTTTTTTTATTCTATGTATTTTTCCTGCTCCAATATTTTGTCCTACAAATGAAGTAAGTGCTTGAGCAAAATTCATTGCAGGCATTAATGCAAACGTGTCTATGCGAAGAGCAACAGAGTATGCTGCAATAACATCAGTACCAAATCCATTTACAATTCCAAAAATTGCAATCATACCCATTGCTACAAAAAACTGTTGCAAACCTGTAGGTAATCCAATTTTCACACTTTTTTTGAAAATATCCTTATCAAACTGTAAATTAAAAAACCTAACTTTAATAATTTTATGTGTTCTATTAATATAAATAATTGAAGTAATAAATGCTCCTGCTTGCGATATTACTGTTGCAATTGCAACGCCTTCAACTCCCATTCCAAATTGTAGTACAAATAATAAGTCTAAAAATATATTTGTTAAAGTAGAAAACATTAAAAAATATAAAGGCGTTTTAGAGTCGCCCATACTACGAAATATTGAAGCAGTTCCATTGTAGCCAAAAGCAGTTACTAAACCAGCTAAAGTAATAACCATGTATTTTCGTGCTTCTGGAATAAGTTCTTCGGGCAACCTCATTAATCTAAAAATTTCATCTACATAATATATACCTGGTATTGTAATAATAACAGATGAAACCATTAAAATAATAAACATTGTATCAACTCCTTTTTGCACATTTTTATAGTCCTTTGCACCAAAATATTGCGAAATTACTATTGCCGAACCAGAGGCTAATCCAATTATTAGTGATATTAAAGCATAAAAAACAGGAAAAGAAGCACCCACAGCCGAGAGTGCTTCTTTTCCAATATAATTTCCCACTATAATACTGTCAACTACATTGTATAGTTGTTGAAAAATGTTGCCTATTAACATAGGCAACGCAAATTGAAATATTAATTTACTTTCTTTCCCTGTTGTTAAATCTTTCAAATTTTAATTTGTTATTATAATTTTTTGTGAATATGAATTGCTTTTTGATTTTACTACTAATAAATAAGTTCCTGAATTTAGTTTTGAAACATTTATATAATAATTATTACTAATTTGTTTATTTTTTACTTTTGAATAAACTGTTTTACCATAAATATCGTACAAAAATATATTAAAATTTGTATTATCGTCATTGTTATATTCAAACTTTAGAATATTACTAACAGGATTTTCAATAATTTTAAGTTTATTATTATTACTAACATTATTTATTTGTGAAGGTGAAGTTGGATTTAGTGTACGTTCTAAACCCCATTTGATTTTTATACCTCCTGTTTCCCAGTTAGCTCCAGGTTCGTCTTGTAAATAACCTGTTGCTTTTATAATAGCGGGTATTTGATATGTTTCGCTAGCTGTATAATCCATAACATAAGGGCTGCTTTGTGTAGCCATTGAACTTCCTGGATTTATGGGAGCAAGATCATTGTAAATTGTTGTATCATAAACCATTCCATCATAGCCTTCAATATTATTCCATATATTAACATAATTAGCTGGTGAAAATAATTGTCCACTTAGGTGATAAATTATTTTTTGACTATTATTTGATATAGGTAGTGAAATTTCAGCTGTTTCTCCACTTTCAATTGTGCCGTTATTGTTTCCTGAGCTATTACCGTTATTATCGGTATCAACAGTAATAAAATTAAAAATTTCTAACATTGGTATAGTTATGTAACTTATCCATGGTTGGTCTGGAAATTCGGTATCAGAGGCTTGAATTTCGAAACTAAACTCCTTATTTGTTGGTATTTCGTTAGATAGTAGAACTTCAAATTCTGTAGTTGACCAATTTTCTTCTCCTATACCTGTTGCAGGAAAACTAACTGTTGAACTAATAATTTCTGCATTAGCATCCTTACTTATTATTGTTGCCGAAAGGTTATCTAGTGAGCTTGTATAATTATTTAGCATTTTAACCTTAAACCGAACATTTTTGCCAAGCATTATTAAATTTTCTTCATTATTAGTATGTGCTGTAACACCATTATATAGTTCAATACGCTGTAATACAGTGGGTTTTACTCTTATTTCAAAAGCGTTTTGAGTATAAAAACTGTTGTCTCTTAAATTGCTAATTTTAATTAAGCATTCGTCTGATATTTCTTGTGGAACAATCCATGCTAAGTTTGACGAATCAGCAGCAATACTGTCGGAAAGTGTAGTCCAGTTTGCACCATTATCATTTGAAAATTCAATTTTTACATCGGCAACAAAATCACTTTCCCACTGAATATTTGCAACACTTCCTTGTATTATGCTAGCTTCATTTGCAGGAAAAACTATGTTTAATGTAGGATTGCTTTCAACAATTGTAATAGAGTAAATGTCAACATCAACAAGAGGTTTGTCGCTACCGTTTGTAGGTACTTCGCTAATTGCATAAACAATATTCATTCCATCAATAATTTTACCGAAAATTGAATATCCACCGTCGAGCCAGCTTGTTTCATCAACTGTAATATAGTATTGTGAACCGTTTGTGTCTGGGCCTGCATTTGCCATTGCCAATATTCCTGGAAATTCGTGATTTAGCCAAGGAGAAATTTCGCTATCAAATTCGTAGCCAGGTCCACCTGTTCCAGTTCCTAATGGGCAACCATCCTGAATCATAAAACCTGCAATTACTCTATGAAAAATTAAATCATTGTAGAAATTACGAGAAGCTAGATTTAGAAAATTTTGAACTGTAACTGGAGCTAAATCGCCTCTTAGTTCTGCTCTAAAAGTTCCCATTGAGGTATTCCATTCGGCAATATGAATTCTTGTATCGGTTATTGAAAACGGACTATCGCTAATATCAAAAATTGCTTCGTTGTCCACATCGGTAATTTTAATAAGACATTCATCTGAAATTACATCAGGAGTAAGCCAATTATAAAAATCATTTGATGTTGAATATGAGCTTTCAATAATAATCCAATCTACTCCGTTGTTTATCGAATATTCAATTTTTACGTTTGTAACATCTGTAAAGTCCCAAAAAATATTGTGAGGGGCTTGTGTGTTGTTCATAAAAATTTCGTTTCCAACCGGAAAATTTAAGCTTAATGTTTGTGCATCTACCTTAATAAAAGAAGAAAACAGAATAACAGTTAATACTGAAATGAGTTTAAGTTTGTTCATAATTTTAGACTTTTTATTATAAAATTAATTTTTGCTAAATTAGTTTTCTTTTTTAATAAACACAGCAAAATCTTTATAGTTTTGGTCTGTTCTTTTAATAAAAGTTCTGTAACTGTTGTATGAAGAAGCAGGAAATTCTCCTTTTTCTTGTTTAAAAGTATTTTTAATTTTTAATATACCTTTATCATAAGCTATTATTTGGGTAAAATATCCAAATTCTGTTTTTCGTTCAATATTTTTCGGAATATATTCAGGAACATAGCCTTTAGGTATATTATACTCTACATAATTTGTTGTTGTATAGCTGTTTCTGAAAAATAATGTTGTTTTTCTTGAATCGTTTTTTTCTGGTGTTTTTGAAATATCATTTGTAAAACTTACAGGAACAAATAGACGAGAGCTACTTATTGTTGCATAAATAGGTGTATTTAACGAGATTTTTTCAGAAGCAATAGGGATAATTCCTTTTTTATTTACATAAGAAAATGAATCAATTTTAATGCTAGGAATATTTATCCTTTTTTGTAAATATTTTTTTTGATTTGTTTCATTTTGATGTAAATAATAACTGATTTCATCATATTTTAATCCTGAATAGTTTGTATTGCTTGTACCAGTAATTCCTCCGTTTTCAGCAATTACAAAATGTGATTCTTTTTTTATGAAGTTTACCGAGTCGGGGTATGATTTTGTTTTTACAAGTTTTCCTCCATTTTCGTCAATTAATAGCACATTTCTATTGTCGGTAAAATTTCCTAAATAGCCAAAGGGTGCAGTTTGCGAGGTACACTCAAGCCAAATTGTATCATTTTCAAAAGGAAGGCACAAAATTGCATGATTAAATTGGTTTGAAGGAAACTCAGTAGTAATTGGGTTAAATTTATTTCCTGCTTGTACAATTGTATATTTAGATTTTATACCAACAGCTTTAAGCAGAGCCATTGTGTAGTTACTAAGGGCTTTACAGTCGCCATAGCCATCACGGTCAACTTCCATAGCACTAAATGGTTGCCAACCACCAATTCCTAATTGAATACTTAAATATCGTGTTTTGTTTTGCATGTATTCATAAATAATTTTTGCTTTTTCTTTAGGGTCTTGCGTATGTTTGGTGAGTTCAATTATTTTTTGAATAGTTTCTGCATCTAAAGTATCTCTTTTCTTATTTAGTTTTGTTAGCCATAAACCAAAATCTTTCCAGCTATTTGTATTTCCTTTGTAACCAGCTAGTTCAAAGTTTTTGGGAGCAGGTTTTACAATTGTAAAATAGTTATCGATATTACTACTATATTGTTCTTTTTTTATTGCTTTTAGGTTTTTAACTTCCCAGTAATAACCTGCCTGTGAGCCTAGATAGTTAATTTTATTATTATTAACATTTATTTCTTTTATTTTTATCTCGCTATTATTTAATACAATTTTAAAAGACGATTTTATTACCGAAACATTATAGCCATTAGAAGGCATCCATCCTGGTAAACTTAAATAACCTTCGTGTCTTGTAATATATTCGTATTCAATAGTATATGGTGGTTTTATAGCGGGCTTACTAATGTATTTGAATCTATTATCAGAAAAAAAAGTGTAGGAAGAAAAATCGCTATAATCTTTAATTTCAGAATTTTTAGCATTGTCAAATACTTTTCCATTTTTATCATAAACGGTGTAATGTATTCCACTAATTTTTGAAAACTTATCGTAATATTCCATAAAAACAGCATGCTTACTACCATTATTATTTAGTATTGTTATTACTTTTTTTTCTTTTAATTCATACTTATTGTCGTCTGTAATTGTAAGAGTTATAGTATTGTTTCTGATAACTGCATCGGCATTTTTCTTTAAACTGTCTGGAATTAGCTTGCAATTATAATCCTGTAAGTTGGCAAATGTAAATTTTACAGTAAGCAAAAATATTATTGTAATAATTGTTTTTATTTTCATGTTTTTCTATGTTTTTAATTTTAAACTTACAAGTCATCGTATCATTCTGCTAATAAACAGGTAGTTAAATGGCTTTTATATCACTTTAATTAAGAAAATGATACGATGACTATTGAATTATTTGGCTTTCTTTTTTAATACAATTTGTTCTTTTTGTTTTGCAATAACCATATTATAAAAGTTTTTTAATGCACCGTACTCGTTATAATGAAATACAGGCTTATTAATTTTGAATTTGCTCATTACCTGAATTTTATTTCCTACAATTTGTGTGTAATACTTGTAGGTTGCCGATTTTTCTGGCAATGCGAAGGCTGTATTTTTAGGCACTTCTATAACTTCGTAATTTTCTGGTATTTCGTACATGCAAATAATTGTAATGTCTTTATTGTAAGCAAAATCGATTGGGTATTTTCTTTCGTCGAGTTTAAAAGGATTTTCGTTTAATGTTTCGCCAATTAATGGAGATAGATATATCATGTTACCAGCAACTTTTGCAAGGTCGCTAGTTTCTAGGTTGTATGATATGTTTACATCTTTGGTTGGGTTATTTAAGTTTTCAACCTTAAAATTATTAAGCTCTATTTCTTGGTTTGCCTTTTTATATGCTATTTCAAAATTACTTGTATCGCCAACATTAAAGTTTTGTACGCGTGCATCATAGGCAGCATAGCCTTTTAAACTATGTTTTGCTCTTCCAATAATATTTCCGTCTTCTGAAATTTTAAGTTCGTACATCTGAGTTTGTTTTTCAGATTCTTTCATAGTAATGTTTACAAGAGAATGATATTCATTTTTCAATAAAAATCCTGTTTCATTTAAGCATCGATGTGGCAGCATACCTGGAGTGCAAAAATCGTTTGTTGCATCTAAAAAGATGTATTCATTATTAAGTTTTACTCGAGCAATAACGTAATTAAATTTATCAATTGTTGGGTGTACTTTGAAAATTTTACCATTATTTCGCGTACTCAATAAAACAGGGTTTGCATCGATATTTGCAGATCTTAACATTCCAATTAGTAATAAATTTATATCAGCAGTAGTAACTTTTTCGCCAGAAAATATAAATTTAGTAGTTTTGTCTGAATATTTGTCATATACTCGGTTCCAAGCTGTATTTTTCTGTACGTAATCATAAATAATATATATTTTCTCCTTGGTAGTCATTGAATCTGTTATTAAGGTTTCAACAATTTTTGAAGCTCTTTTATTTATTTTACCACCAAATGAATTAGACACTCTTAATTTGTCTGCAACTTTCTCCCATGTTCTAGAATAACTATGTTTTTTACCTCCCCGATATTGTATATATGATAGTTCATAATTTACCGAAGTTGTATAGTCGTCAGAAGTAGTTATGTATTCTTCGGCAATAAATGGGGGTATATTGTTTGCACTCCATTTTGTTATAGTACTGTTAGATGTTAATATATTATAACCAGATGATTTTTTGTTCTCCAAACCTACAGTTTCCCAATATATAGAAAATGTCTCTTCAATATTATTTGTTTTTTTTTCAACATTAACGTTCTCAAAGCCTTTTATAGTAATATTATAATTATAAAACTCAGGAATTTGTGTTTTATATTCGGAATGTACTACAGGTAAATTTTTATATTGAAATTGCCAGTCTTGAATAGCTAAATAATAGGTTGAAGATATAGTGTATTTGCAATCAATAACAACACCATCTTGAATTGCAGGGAACGAAATTTTATGAATATTTATATGATTATTTGTTTCATCAACATATATATTTGATTTTTGGTTAAGCTTTGTCTTTTTTACTTTACCATCTTCCATTATCAATGTTACAGCAGAAATATTTAAGGATTCTACATCACTAGCATTCTTGTATATATTTATTTTATGTTCGCCATAATCAAAATTATTTTTATCATATACTTTAATTCTAAAAAATCTTTCATAAGTTAAAATAAAAGACTCTTTTGCATTATCATAAATGAAATAAGAGTAGCCTTTGTCATATATTATTTCTGCAGCAGCGGTTGAGTCTATTAGCGAGTGCTGCTTTGAGAACAGTTCTTTGTCTGGTTTTCCGTATTTTACTTTTTTATTTTGCGAAAAAGCTGTTACTGCAAGTATTAATATTATACCTGTTAAAATTAAGTGTTTGATGTTCATTGTTAATGTTTGTTTTTAGATGTTTATATATAATTATTCAAAGTCTCTTAAAATTAATACTATATAATCTTTAAATAAATGTTTAAAACCATATTTATTATATAGGTTAATAGCAATGTTATTTCCTTCATAAACTTCTAGTTTAACCTGCATGCCTTGTTCTTGTGCAAAATCTAGCGATTTCTCGAGCAATGGCTTTGAGTATCCATTACCTTGATATTCGGCTAATATTCCAAAATGATGTAGGTATAACCTGCGACTATCAGATGTTATCCATGAAGTACCAATTATTTTGTTATCTTTTTCTAGCAAAAAGAGTTTTGCATTATTTTTTAATGTTTTTTCAATAACATCCTTAGTATCACCACGTTCTACTCTTCCCATATCTAATTTATCCCATATTTCAATAATGGTTTCAAAATCGTTAGGTGTATATTCTCTTATTTTTAGTTGATTTTTCATTTTATGTAAGTGATTTGCGTAATAATAACCTGTTTTACAAAATGGAGACATTTTTTAATTTTTATTTAAAAGATAAAGGTTTAATTATTGTTGAAATTTTTGGCTTTAGTTTAAAATGGCAATGTTATTTTGCCTATTTCAGGTGTTTTTACCTGAAATTTTGAGAAGAAGCTAGGTGAAAACACTTCACTTAGGCAATTTATATTGACCAACGACATTTTAAACTAAAGTCAAGTTTTTCTAGTTTAGTATATTTATATTTGTCGAAGAAATTATGAAGGCTATATTGCATATTATAAAAATATATTAGGTTTTTAGATTCTGTGCAAACATAAATATTATTTTTTATATATTGAAATATAAATATATTATAAATAATGCTAATCTTATTTGTTTAGTAACTAATATTTTGTAATTTCGCGGTTCTATTTAATTAATGTAAAATTTAATTTATATAATTATGATTAACAATTATGAAACCGTTTTCATCGTAACTCCCGTTTTATCTGCAGAGCAGGTAAAGGAAGCGGTAAAGAAATTCAAAGGCATCCTCAAAGAGGGCGGTGCGGAAATAGTAACTGAAGAAGACTGGGGTCTTAAAAAGTTAGCTTATCCAATTAAGCACAAAACAACAGGCTTTTATAACTTAATTGAGTTTAAGGCTGATGGTTCACTTATTAAAAAATTAGAAACAGAATTTAGAAGAGATGAGAAAATCATCCGTTTCTTAACATTTAGAATGGATCAATTTGCTGTAGCTTATGCAGGAAAAAGAAGAAAAACGATTAAAGACAAATCAGAAAAAAAGGAGAAATAGATCATGGCAGATAAGGATATAAGATATTTAACCCCGGTTGCAGTTGATACTGTAAAAGCAAAATATTGCAGATTTAAAAAACATCATATTAGATATGTTGATTATAAAGATGCAGAATTTTTAAAGCAATTCTTGAATGAGCAAGGTAAAATTTTACCTCGTCGTTTAACAGGAACTTCTTTAAAATACCAAAGAAAAGTAGCAACAGCTATAAAAAGATCAAGACATTTAGCTATGTTGCCTTATGTAACTGATTTAATGAAATAGTTTGTTAAATATCAAAAAAAAGTATTACAATGGAAATTATATTAAAACAAGATATAGATAAATTAGGTTACAAAGATGATGTTGTAAAAGTGAAAGATGGTTATGCAAATAACTTCCTTATACCTAATAAAATTGCTATACAAGCGACTTCAATGGCTAAAAAAATACATGCCGAAAACATGAAGCAAAGATCTCATAAAGAGACAAAAATTAAAGATGATGCATTGGCATTAGCTGCAAAATTAGAAAATAAACAAATTACTATTGGTGCAAAAACAAGTACTACTTGTAAAATTTTCGGGTCTGTAAATACAATTAAAATAGATGAAGAGATAAACAAAAAAGGTTTTGACATTGATAGAAAGAAAATTTCTATTAAAGGAGAAGCGATTAAAGAAGTTGGTAAATATACATTTATTATAAAATTACATAGAGAAGTTAAAGTTGAACTTCCTTTTGAAGTTATTTCAGAGTAAATACCTTTACTCAATTTAAAAAAGCATTCTAATTTTAGAATGCTTTTTTTTTAGGCAAAAAATTTATTACCTCCTTTCTGTTACAAAAAACATACAAAATTACCTCCTTTTTGTTACAAATTATACATGTATTGTACAATAAATTCTAACAAATATAGCTTTCTTCATATAAAAAAAACTGTCATTTCTACAACAAGGAAGAAATGACAGTTTATATTAATTTATGAATTTGTTAGATTAATAAAACTAACAAACTCAGTATTTCAAATTTCTAAATTTTCTCTAATTCAACAGTAAAATGTCTCATTATTGGAGCTTCGTATAATATTTTCACTCCTTTTGTAATTTCATTTCGTCTATCAAAAACATTTTTCATGGCAGCTGCAACATATTCAATATGATTATTAGTATATGTTCTTCGTGGAATTGCAAGTCTAACTAATTCTAAAGCTGGGTATCTGTTTTCACGAGTTTCAGGGTCTCTGTCTGCTAAAATTGTTCCAATTTCAACACCTCTAATTCCTCCTTCAATATAAAGCTCTATTGCCAAAGTTTGTGCAATATATTCTTCTTTAGCTAGTTGTGGTAGAACTTTTTTTGCATCAATAAAAATAGCATGCCCCCCAAAAGGATGTTGAACAGGTATTCCATATTCAACACATCTTTTACCTAAAAGAGCAACTTGCTCTATTCTCGATTCTAAATAATAAAACTCAGTTGCTTCATCAAGTCCTTGAGCCAGTGCGTTCATATCTCTGCCCGACATACCACCATAAGTAATAAAACCTTCAAACATAATATTGTAAACACTTGCTTCCTTAAATAATTTTTCACTACGTAAAGCAATAAATCCGCCCATATTTACAATTGCATCTTTTTTGCTGCTCATTGTCATTCCATCTGCATAAGAGAACATTTCGGCTACAATTTCTTTTATAGTTTTGTTTTTGTAGGCCTCTTCTCTAATTTTTATAAAATATGCATTTTCGGCAAAACGAGCTGAATCGTAAAATACAGGTATTTCATATTTTTCTGCTAATTGCTTAACATCTTTTAAGTTTTGCATTGAAACAGGCTGTCCTCCAGAGGAGTTACAAGTAACAGTTACAATAATTAAAGGAATTTGCTCTTTTGGGTATTTTTTTAATATATTTTCGAGCTTTACTAAGTCTAAGTTTCCTTTAAAAGGGTGTTCTATTGAAGTGTCAAAAGCTTCGTCAATAGTGCAATCTACTGCTTTTGCTTTTCTAAATTCTATATGTCCTTTTGTTGTGTCAAAATGTGAGTTTCCAGGAACAATATCGCCTTCTTTTATTAATGCTGAAAATAGTACATTTTCAGCCGCACGTCCTTGGTGTGTTGGTAAAAAATACTCAAAACCTAAAATGTTTTTTATTGCATTTTTCATTTTATAATATGATGTTGCTCCTGCATAACTTTCATCACCAATCATCATTTCCGACCATTGTTTGTCGGACATAGCACCAGTTCCTGAGTCGGTAAGTAAATCTACAAATACTTGAGAACTTTTTAGGTTGAAAAGATTGTATTTAGCATCTTTTATCCATTGTAATCGTTGTTCTTTTGTGCTTCTGGTAATTTGCTCTACCATTTTTATTTTAAAGGGTTCTGCGTAAGGTAATTTCATTATATTGATTTTTAATTTTGAAAAAAAATAATTAATTGAGCCAGAATAGGCTTTTGGAAAAAAATCAATATTTAGAAACTATCTCGCTTTTTAATGCAGATGTACAGTAATTTTTTGTTTATTTTTAATACAAAACCATGCATAATAATTAATTATTTTCACAAATGTAGTAAAAATAATTAAAAAAAATACATTTTAATACTAACGTCATGCTAAAC
>JAOZLS010000393.1 GCA_029934705.1 Bacteroidales bacterium
TTTTTATTTAAAAATATAAATCTCTTTCTCCATTTCTTACTTTTTCAATTTTTACAAGAAGTTCTTCTTTATTTAATATATCTTCTGAGTCAATTTTTCTAAAAATTGCTTTGTAGCCTTTCTCCTTTGTATCAGCATCAGCATAATCTTCAAGATATTCGGCAAGAGTAAGCATTGCGTTTGGTCCGCAAAATCTTTTTATAAAACCAGGTACCGAAAATTCCATAAAATGCTCGCCTGTTCTACCAAGTCTGTAACATGCAGTGCAAAACGAAGGTAAATAATCTGTTGCAATAAGTTCTTTTATAATTTCACCTAAACTACGAGTGTCCATTATTTCAAATTGCTCTGTGTCAAGGTCTTGTTTTGTTGCATTTTCTTCGGAATAACCTTCCATTTGAATATTTGTTCCACCATCAATCTGCGAAACTCCATAAGTAAGTACTTCATTACGAATGTGTGCTGGTTCACGTGCGGTAAGTATCATGCCTGTATAAGGCACTGCTAATCTTAGTATTGCAACAAGCTTAACAAAGTCTTCATCGCTTACAAAGTATTTGTCGTCAACATTTAACGACGATGCATTTTGAATTCGAGGAAAAGAAATTGTATGAGGCCCAATATTGTAAACTGCTTCAAAATGGTTTACATGTCGTAGTAGTGCCATTACTTCGTATTTCCAGTCATATAAGCCAAATAATGCACCAATCCCTATGTCGTCCATTAATGCTTCCTGAGCACGATCAAGGGCTACAAGTCTATTGCCAAAGTCGCTTTTAAACCCAGCTGGGTGAACTTTTGCATAAGTTTCGGGGTGGTAGGTTTCCTGAAATATTTGATATGTTCCAATTCCTGATTCTTTTACTATTTTGAACCCTTCTATTGATAGTGGAGCGGCATTAACATTGACTCTGCGTATTTCGCCAGGGCCACTTTTTACTTTGTAAACTTCTTTTACGCTTTCTGCTATAAATTCAGGACCATATTTTGGGTGTTCGCCATAAACAAGAATAAGTCTTTTGTGCCCTGCATCTTGTAATGCACTAACTTCTTTAACTATTTCTTCTTTATTTAGAGTTTTTCTAACTTGGTCTTTATTTGTAACTCTAAATCCGCAGTACTGACAATTATTTGTACATAAATTACCAATATATAATGGTGCAAATAGTACAATTCTATCGCCATAAACATTTTTCTTTAATGTTTGAGCTCCTTTTTTTATTTCTTTAATTAATTCAGGGTCTTCAGTATTTATAAGAACAGCAGTTTCTTCTAGGCTCAACCTGTTTTTATTCAATGATTTTTGAATCACTTCACGTACTCTTTCTTTACTAGGCTTTTCTGCTTTTAAGTAATTCAAAATTTCTTCGGGGTCAATAAATGGTTTCATAGCCTCGTCCTTAATACTGTACTTTTCTGGAGTGTAAATCATAGTATTTTATTTATTTAATTGTTGCAGTTTTTACTTTTATTCCTCTAAGTCTTCCTATTTGTCCCGAAAAAGAACCAATCTCGTCTGAACTGCCTTCTAAAACTAATGAAATTATATTTTCGTCTCTTTCCCGCATTGTAATACCTTGCCTACCTATAATAATAGACGAAAAAGTTGAAATAATTTCGTTTAATCTAGCAATACTTTCTTTGGTTTCTACAACAATAATTGTGGTAGCTATTCTCCTTTCTTCGGTCATAACAAAAGATTAGACTAGTTAATTATTAGTTCCCAAGAATTAGAATCTCCTTTTCTTCGGAAGTTTGAATATTGCAAAGGTAGAAAGGTATAAACCTAAATTCTATGATATAAATCACTTTGGTTTAAAATTGATTAATTAAGATTGACGAGATTGAAAAAGATTGATTAAGACTGAAAAGAGACTTTCAGCTAAATTATTTGCTCTTTATTATTTTAACACACTTTCATGAAGATTTTTTGCATAGCAGAACTTTGGCTTATCTTGCCCTAGCTCCCATAAATGAATTGAGCCTCCATCACATGCTTTTATATGCTCACAACTTTTACATACTGTTTTATCAATCCAGTTTCGTTGTCTTAAATCGTCAAACTTGTTATTCCAAATAGTATTAAAATCGTCGGTTAATATATTTCCTGTATAAAATGATTCGTGGTTATTTGTGCATCCAGTAATATTTCCGTCTGATAAAATTGATGCAATATTTACTCCTGCTCGGCAAAAGAAATAACCATCTCTTACTTGTGAATCGGTTTCAAAAGGTAGCCAGCCTTCGCAACTTAAATTTATTGTAAGCCCTAGATTTTTGTATTTTTGTTTATTTTCTGCTATCCAATTAACCATTTCGTGGGTTTGCTTAAATGTTAATTGCAAATCATCATTTTCAAAAGCTCTTCCCGAAGGAAAAATTCTGAATAATCGCCAAGATATAAAGTTCTTAGCTACTAAAATTTCAGCAATTTCATCTAATTCGTCAATATTGTCAGGATATACACAAGTTACTGCATCTTTGTATTTTAAGTTTGAATTAGAAATTGCATCAATTGCAATATTCAATTTTTCGTAGGCTTTGGAGCTGTTTCTTAGTTTGTTATGAGATTTTTCAAGACCATCCACACTAATTGTTAGACTGTAAATCCCATTTTGCTCTAAAACTTTCATTCTAGTTTCATTCAGCAACATACCGTTTGTAACCATGCCCCAACGTCTTCCCTTGGATTTTATATGAGACGTTATTTTGTCTAAATTCTTATAAATTAGCGGTTCGCCGCCTGTAATAATAAATGCTAGTTGCTTAGAATAGTGTTCAGAAAAGTAGTCTATTATTTTTATCCAAGAATCGGTGGTAAGTTCTGCTGTGTGGTATTCTGCTTTGCAGTCGGAGCCACAATGCAAGCAATTAAGGTTACATTTTCTAGATAATTCAAGAAAAAGATATAATAAATTGTGGTCTTTTATTTCACTCTTTTTATATTGTAAGTGAAAGTGCGATTGTATTTTTTTTAGAAAACTCAAAGTAATTATTCTTGCATTGTTATTTCATAATTAGAATTTGAGCCATCAAGTTCTATTGTTTTAGTTACAAACTCACCTAAATTTAGTGTGCTGTCAATATCTTCAATTTTAATAGAATAGGTAGTTTCTTCATTTGCGAAAATAACAGGATAAAAAACATTTCCGAGGGAGTCGGTTGTGCTGGAATCAATACTACTTCCGTTTTCGTCCAAGGTTATTTTTAGTCCAGCAATTGGGTCGTTGTTTTCGGTTACTGTTTTTATTGTAATCGAATTTTGCATATCGACAGGTACACCATAACATGCAGCTAAAACCATTGATAATGAGCCAGCAAAAAGTAATGATATTTGTTTCTTAAAACGTAGTTTCATAGTTGTAGGTGTTAAGTTTAAACATATAAAGTTACAACTTTTTTTATTAAAAGCATAATTCGATTTCAACTATATGCTTTTAAACATTCGAGCTTGCGAAACACCAGGAGCATCAACTTGTAAATCAAGAAAATAGCCAAAAGGAGTTTGGCTTGTTATGTAATCGGCATTTTCAAGGCGAGCTTGAGCTAAATCAAATACTTTTTTAGTGAATTCTGGCGATGCTTTACTTTCAGATAGGTGAGCAAAAGAATGTAGAATCACATCTTTAGTTTCGTTCTTTTTTGCACCCCATTTTAAATTTTTGACTAAAGTTTTTTCAAGTTTTGCTATTACTTTTTCTTCATCTTCAGCCTCTCCTTGAATAAATGCAACTAAAACATTTTCAAAGCTTTTAGCTTCATTATGGTCTTCAAAATTGTCAAGAGTTTTTATTGTTGGAGTATATCCAAATGTTTTGCAATAAATCATTAATAATTTCATGTGCTAATGTAATTTATTAGAAAATTTTAATTATCAAATCAAGTAAAAAAATATTGTATATCAAAATAATAAAGGGAATATATC
>JAOZLS010000084.1:0-6207 GCA_029934705.1 Bacteroidales bacterium
ATAAGAAATAAATAACTAATATACAAGTGTTTTAATTTTAGACCTGAAAACAAAAACAGAAATTTTTGCAGAAGAAAAAAATTAAACCAAAAAAGATGAATATCTTATAAAAATTAAAACTACTCTCAGAAAAATAGGAAAAAATATTCTTAGCAATATTAATCAAATAAGAGCGAATATTGAAGACGTATATATAACAGAAAAAAATTACAAAATAAAAAGAATAAAATTAGATGAATATTCACGAAAAGCAAATCAGATAGAAGAACTTTTAAAAAACATAAAAACGTTATTAAAAAGTAGTGACTGGGAATATTTTGTAAAAATAGCAGAAGACAATACTCTTTTATATGTTATTACTGATTTGCAAAAAGACATAAATACAGCTTGGATAAATTTTAGTGATATTACGCAAAAGATAATTGACTATCACAACCAAATAAAATTACAAACAGAATTTTATAAAAAAGTTCAAAAAATAAAAAGACTAAAAGATAAACGAATTTTAACAGAAAACACAAATATTGAAAAGATATTAATCCGTCAAAACTCATTGTTTTTTTCAGGACAACAAAAACATATAACTCAAATTTCAATACCATATTTGCAAACCGATGAAGCTTTTTATCATATCCTTAAAATTAGCAAAGAAGTAAAAAACAGAAATTCTATTACCAAACAAAAAATTGCAGATGAAATTGCAGATAATCAAATTGAGAAAAAGGAAAAAAACATTCTTGCAATTAGTCCTGCGAAAATAAAACAACTTTTTACAGCCGGTAGTGGCGAACTATTCGATTTTATTGAAAATTACGAATTTCCAACAGATTTAAGTTTAGAACAAAAAACAACACTTTTTTGTAAAATAGCTTCACGATACAGTGATGAGTTAATTCATACTAAGGAATATAAAACATTTAACGATATTGAATATGCTGTTATTAAATCAAAAAATTAATATATGAAAGGCTCTATACCAATTGAAACCCAAAAGATATTCGAGACCTTAACAAAAGGGCATTTTATTAGTGGGGACAGTGAAAATCAAGAAATAAAAAGTCTTTTCAATGTAATTGAAGAAGAAAACAATTATGAAATTTTATTAGACTATTTTAGTCATATTGATTATCAATTAATTAAAGGTAATTCTTATTACTATTTCTCTAAAAAAGGAACTAACAAGCAATTAGAAGATAAGCTAAAATCAGCTTACAAATGGATTGATATTATTGATTTTTTTATGACTTTCGGCGAAAGTGTTAATGAATATTTTTCAGTCGGTAAAATGTTTACAACAGACGATATTTTTATACAATGGAAAGTAAATAATGCCTTAGCTGAAAAATTGAATAACATAAAATTAGTAAAAAATATTGATAAACCACGAGAAAAAATAAAGAAACTGATAGACGAACTTATAAAAGCAACTTTTGTTGAAATTTTTAACGAATTTCACGATAAATACAAAGTTCTCGCTTCTTTTGATTATCTGGAACAATTAATAAAAACAATTGACATAACTATTGATGATGAAGATACGACATTTGAATAAAATAGTTTTCGTGAAGAGTGCAGATATTGATTATCAAGAAATCAATCTGAACGGAAATGTGCATTTTACAGGCGACCAAGGCGTTGGGAAAAGCACTGTTTTACGTGCAATTTTATTTTTTTACAATGCAAGAACAAATAAACTTGGTATAAATGCAGGTGATGAGAACTTTTTAGATTTTTATTTTAAATATGCAAATTCATACATTTTTTACGAAATAAAAACAGAGCATAATAAATTTACTATTTGGCTTACAAAAGAATTAAACCGTCAAGTTTATCGGATTATTGATACAGAATACGACAAAGAAATGTTTTTTGAAAAAACAGCAAACGGATACCGTCCTTTAAAAATAGAAGAAATAAAACATAAAATAAGAGAAAAAGATATTTCAATTTCCCGAAAAATTAGTTTATTCAATGAGTTTAGAGATATTCTTTACGGTGCAAATAAAGAACCAAAATTTAAGCCGTATTCTATAATGCAAAGTTTTGCATATCAGAATGTTCCTAATACAATCACAAATATATTTCTTAACGCTCAATTAAATTCAGATAAGATTAAACAAACAATAATCCGTTCATTAATTGGGGACGAATTAAGCGAAACAAAGCAAAAATTTCAGATAGATTTATCAACTATACGAAAAGATATAAGCGAATTTGAACAAGATTTTAATGACATTTCAGATTTTGAAACAACAAAAATAAAAGCGAAAAAACTAATTTCTGTTGCCGACGATTTTAAAAAAGCACAACAAGAAAGAATTTTAACAGCGAAAAATCTTGGTGAAAGTTTAATCTTTTTTCAAAACAAATTAATAGAAACAGATAAAGAATTTACAAAAACCAAACAAAGTTTAGACATTTCAAACGGTAAAATTATCGCTATTAAAGAAGAACACAAAAATTCAGAGAAATTAATTAATGATGCCATAACAGTCCTTAAAAGCAAAATATTAGATGCTGAAAATAAAAAAGGATACTGGGAAAATGTAAAAGTAGATGATAAATTAATTGGTATTGAAAATATTCTAAAAGTAGTTGCGAATGAAAAAACAGAACAAAACAATAAAAATGCAAAAGACAACGAACTAAAAACACTAAAAAGTAAATTTGAAAGTATCGAACAAAAATATAAAATTAGATTTACTCAGATAAAAAATGATAAAGATACTTCTGTAAATACATTGAAAAATCAGTATTCAAACTTCAAAAATGAGATTATTGAAAATAAGCAGAAAACAAATGATTATTTTGCTCAAAAAGTTGAAGATATAAATGAAATATTTGAAAAAAATACAGAAACATTACAAAAAGAAAAAGAATTTTCTCAAAATAAATTATCTGGTTTATTAAGAAAAAGAGACAGAATTAATACTCAGGATTTTCACAAAAATGAAATAGAAAAATTAAAACTTAAAATCATAGAAATAGAAAAAAAAGAACAAAAAAATCTTTCAGATATTCAAATCAAAAAAAATAATATTGAAAATATACGGAAACAATTTCAAAGCGAAGAAGAATTACACGAAAACAAATACGAAACAGAAAATAATAAGCTTATTGCTGAACTCAAACAATTTGAGAGTAAAGTAAAAGATATAAACTTGAAATTACAATCCTTTAATAATTCTTTTTACAAATACCTTAGTGATAATTACGAAGGTTGGGAAAATAATATTGCAAAAGTTTGTGATGAAACAATCCTATTTACAAATAATTTAAAACCAAAATTATCAGAAATAAACAATTCTTTTTACGGTATCGAACTTGATTTAACAGAAATAGAAAGTAAAGTTAAAACAATAAGTGAATATGAAAACGACAAAGAACAGATACACAATAAAGTTGAACAATTAAAAACAGAACTACAAA
The DNA here is from genome assembly GCA_029934705.1 of Bacteroidales bacterium. Classification (GTDB taxonomy): domain Bacteria; phylum Bacteroidota; class Bacteroidia; order Bacteroidales; family JAADGE01; genus DZBS01. The sequence continues at coordinate 3,430 of JAOZLS010000084.1, forward strand.
GATTAAATAATAAATTTGAAGAAGAAAAAACAAAATTCAGAAAGAACAGAACACAGCAAATTAATAGTATTAAAAAGAAAATAGAGAAAAACGAAGCCGAAAATTATCAAAATCAGATTATTAAATCTAAAAGTGAAATACAACAAACCGAATTAATTGAAAAAGCAAGAAATGAGAAAATTAAACTTCTCGCAGAAATAAGCCCTAAAATAACAACTACTGAAAAAGAATTATTATTAAATGAAAGTAAAATTACAGAACAAAAGGATATTAAGAAGAACCAAAAGATAAAAATTGCAGAAGATAAAAAACAAAAAATAAAAATACTTGAAGAAAAATTAAACCAAAAAAAGCAGATTTTAAAAACAGGTTTAGAAAAAACAGAAACTGACTATGATAAGAATAAACAAATAATTAAAGACGAGCAAATAAACGAACTTGCCGGCAAAGGTGCTGATACAGATAAAATTAAAATTATTGAAGACGATTTAAGTAAAATTGAAAATCTTTTGAGTAAAATTAAACAACTTAAAACACAATTTGTAAATAAGTATGAAGTTGAAAAATTAGAAATTAACAAAATTCCTGAATATGCAGAAAACAAAAAAAACAACGAAACTCAATTGGTTGAATTAGAAACAGAAAACAAAAAAGAATTATTAGAATTAAATATTGAAAATAAAAAGATTAACACTCATTTTGATAATCTATATACTCAAAAAAAATGATATTCAGACAGATATAGACGAATACAATAAATTTAAAATAAGTGATGCAACACAAGATTTATACAAAGAATTAGAATATTTCATTACAAAAACAGAGAAGGCAGAAAATCACGGTAAACTATCAATAATAATAGATACACAAAAAAACGTTGAAATAAAAATCAGTAAACTCGGAAAACTTCTAAAAAAACAAACCGCTGAATTTGTAAGTCCTTTTAGAGAAGATAATATTTTTCATTTTCCAAAGCAATTTTCTGATGATACAGATTGCTTATCATTTGTTGATGATAATTTGAAAGAATATATTGAAGAAGAAAAAATAGAAGACGTAAAACAACGAATAAAGAAAAAGCATTCAGCTTTAATAGAATATATTGTCGGTGATATTAATTTACTGACTTCAAAACGGAAAAAAATTGATACAACTATCGCTGAAATTAATAAAGATTTTAAAAATAGTAATTTTGTTAGTGTAATACAAGAGTTTAAAATGGATACCAAAGATACAGCAAATAAGATTGTTCAGGTTTTGCTCGAAATAAAAAAGTTTCACGATGAAAATACTTATGATTTTGGCGAACCTAATTTGTTCAGCGGACAAAAAATGGAAGGAAATAATCAAAAATCAATAAAGTTACTAACTGCATTACTTAAAAATCTTAAAACTAATACCCAACAGACAGAAATAAACTTGGAAGATATTTTTGAGCTTAAATTTAAAGCAACTCAAAATAATAAAGATACAGGTTGGAAAAATAAATTATCAGACGTTGGTTCTCACGGAACAGATATTTTACTAAAAGCTATGATTTATATAATGTTGCTCAATGTATTTAAAGAAAAGGCAGCAAAAAAATCAAAATTTAAAGATTTTCGTCTGCATTGTATTATGGATGAAATTGGACGTATTCACTCAAAAAACATTAAAAGTTTGATTGAATTTGCAAACAGACGAGATATTTGGATGATTTTTGGTTCGCCCGAAGAAAATGACGCTTTGGCTTATAAATATGTCTATAACTTTGAAAAAGAAGGAAGTATAACAACCGCAACAAGATTAATTTATGATAAACGAAACTAAATTAACACTAACTTTTTGTCGCATACTTGAAAAAATAAAGCAAAAGGAAAAAATAGCTATCGGCAAATTTTCATCAAAAACAAACAAAGAATTATTAAAAATGTTTATAGATGAAAAAGTATTGCAAATAAGTTCACAAGGAAGAACAGATTACATTTATTGCACAGATAATAAATATTTAGATAATTACTTGCAAACTTTTGGTATAGATAGTTTAGACAAATACAAAAATTTTCTTAAAAAAAAGGAAACAAGCAGAGCAGAAGCAATAAAAATTGCATCAAACAGTAAACAAAAAAAAGGACGTATTTTTAATGGTTTCTTTTTAAAAAGTTATTTGCCTATTGTAGCTAAAATTGAAAATCAAGAGATTTCACTACAACCACAAAAAGGAACTTGGATATATATTGAGAATTATAAAACTCTTGAAATAAGACAAGATATAACAATTGTAGGTGTTGAAAATTCAGAAACATTTACACTAATAGAAAATTACAAACATCTTTTTACCGATATAAAACCCTTGTTTTTATTGAGATACAATAACAATTCTTACATTGAGTGGTTGCAAAAAATAGAGAATGATTATTTACATTTTGGTGATTTTGATTTGTCAGCAATAGCAATTTATATAAGTGAGTTTAGGAATAAATTAACAACAAACAGATGCCGTTTTTTTATTCCCGAAAACATTAACAAACTGATAAAGAAATCGAAAAATAAAAGTGATTATATAAAACAATTAAATGACCCAAAAGTTAAAGGAATTAATTTTGATAAATATCCTGAAATATCAAATCTCGCAAATTTGATACTTAAAGAAAAAAGAACATTAGAACAAGAAATAATGATGAAATAAAAAAAGGAAACTTAACATTGTGCTGGGTGTCAGTGGTTTTGTGGTGTTTTTTTTGTGGTTTTTCGCACCAAAAAAAACACCACAAAAACACCCCCCCCCCCCCCATTCCC
>JAOZLS010000084.1:6217-12358 GCA_029934705.1 Bacteroidales bacterium
CAAAACCACCGCCACCAGCACATTTCCGTGTACGCTAAGAGAAAACGCAGTTTTCTCTGAACCTAATAAGTTTTAGGGAAAAGAGGAAATGGAACGTTTTCGTAATCTAAAAACTTTGGGATTTGTAGTGATGCAATGAAATTAGTTATTGAAATCTAATCGGTGTAATTCCGATATGTCCAAAGTCTCCGCAGACAGGGCATTAGCAAATTGCGGGTGCAAAGTCGTAAGGCGATCTTCGACTATCGCTCAGTACAGGTGTATCAAGTTCGCAGTGAGCAAATAAGCAGGCTGTGTTACTGAGCCTCGAAAAGTGCTATGATTCTGGTTAAATCGACAACTTACGGTAGTTAGGAAGACAGTATTGATATTCACACAAGGCGGTCAAGAATATCAAACCAGCGTGGTCATTGAGCAGAGCATGCTTATACAAAGATTTCTTTGGAACACTTCGACTGTATTTGAAAATAAACAAAATATTTTTTAAATTAGATTAAAATATCATTGCTGAACAACCTCAAAATATACACTGTCGCAACTGAAAGCAGTAAAAATACCAAGACCGTTTGTGATATTTGTCAGAGGCTCATTTAAGTTTCGAGAATCTTGTTCCACACTTTCATATAAATCTGCATATTCTTTATTTACTTTAAAAACTCGGATTAAATGAGTTCCGTATTGTTGAATTATAATTAATGGCAATAATCTGTATGAATTGACTTTTACAGGTGTGGAAATAAATTTGAAATTGCCGAATTTGCCGCTACCGCCTCCTAATTCTATATCAACAGGATTTTCTTCAATATTTTCAACCAAAACATAAAAATAATCATCTCCGCTTTCATCCCAATTTATTTCAATTTGAGGTAAATTTTGAATGAATTCTCTCGGATTAGCCAAAAGTTCATCTTCGTCAATATAAATATCTGTATCTGATATTGTAACGCCTGTCGGCGCATCCGGAACAACCGTTTCCGCTATTATTGTTTTATCATAATAATCAAATTCGATTTGATATTTATCGCCTTCAATAATTTCTAAATCATTTCCGGAATATTTGTAAAACCCGGCACTGTCAGCAGGTTCAAGTTGATAAGTGTTTTCATTATGTGTAAGAGTCATTTCTGCATCGGAAATTACTTGAAAAACCGTATCTGTTCCGCCGTAAGGCAATAAAGCCGTTAGATAAATATTATCAACACTTTCTCCTGCATATAGAAATGCTTCTACAACAATTATATCTTCGGGGTCGCTTTGTTGCAAAATTTCTTTTTCGCATGAAAGAAAAAACAGAAGAGGGATTAATAATAATACTGATATTTTTTTCATTTTTTTTTTTTTTGAATTTCTAAAATTTAGTTATTTTTTATATAAATTTCTTTTTCAGGAAATTTTTCAGAGATTTCACTTTTAATATAATCTGTATCTTTTTCAATGATAATTATGTCAATTTGTTCATAACATAACACTCTTAATGTTTGTTCTAAATTGTTTGTAAAAGACGGTTTGCAATTCAAATTTTTGCTTGCCTGCATTATACGTTTAATTTGCCTTTCTGTATTATTGATAAACAATAGTTTCATTGCTTCGTTTTTTTTGTTGGCTTTACAGCGTAAATTTACACTTAATGCAAATAAATTTGAAATGATAAGTTTGGTGTAAAACCAAGTTTTGTAATATTTGTTTCTATTAACTGCCCGCTTTCTTCATCTGTTTCAAATGATTTATACCAAATATTTTCATGGTTGTAAACATTAAAAATTGACAAACCAATATTTGCTTTTGCTTTGCCAATATTGAAATTGTATCTTCCTGAAATATCAAGTCTGTGATAGTCAGGCAAGCGATACGAGTTTTTGTCGCTCACATGAATGTAACTGTATTGAGTGCCGTCTAATAAACTAAGTTGATATTCGCCTTCGGGGGCAGTATAGGGCGTTCCGGTTGCGTAAATCCAAGTTGCGGATAAATCCCAATTACCAATTTTCTGACTGTAAACTGCTTTAAATTCATGAGTTTGGTCGTGTAGTGCGTAAAACGGCAAACCCTGATTTATTTCCGGAAAATCATGTATGACATCGCTGTATGTGTATGCCAACCAACCTGTTACTTTTCCTAATTTCTTTTGTGCCAAAAGTTCAAAGCCTTTTGCTACGCCTGTGCCTTGAAAAAAGAGTTCATCTGTCTGAATGTCATCTCTAAAACCGCTGAAACGCATCGAATATTCCGACAAGCCAGTCATGTCTTTATAAAAAACTTCCGCACCAAAAAAATATTTTCCAGGCTGCCAGTCAATACCAGCAATATAATGAATTGATGAACTCACGGGCACATTCACATCATCTGCCAGCATCCAGAAATCTTTACTTCCTGAAAGTACGTCTTCACGAACCGTTCTGCTGATAAATTGATAGTATAATCCAGTTGCTCCTTTGAGTTTAAAATTGTGAGGCAATTCCAAAATTGCCGATAATCGAGGTTCATAATACACCTTTTCGGTGGCATCAAAATACGTGGCTCTGAAACCTGCATTTATTTTCAGTTTATCAAAAAATGTGTGTTGGTCTTGAATGTATCCAGCATATTGCGTTCCATTGTTTTGTTTGTCGATAATGTCAAGTGTATCGCTTTGTATATATTCGTAACTTATGTCGTTATAAGTAATTTGAGAGCCGAATTTTAATGTATTGTTTTCTGAAATATTCCATTCATTGCCAAGTCTTAAACTAAAATCTTTAACATTATTATCTTCATAAGTGTTTATATTTCTTAAATTTGAGGTTCCTCCTTCTGTTAAATTTGTTTTTTTGTCGTAAAGACTAAAATAGTTTGAGTATGAGAGTGATAAATCAGATTTAAAATTTTCTTTCCAATTTCTTTGCCAGCCAGCACTTGTTCCGATATTTCCCCACTCCAAAATGTCTTTAATATCAGTAGTATTCTCAGGATTGAAACCAATAGTTTGTTCTCTTGAATTATCCAGATTATCTTTACCATTGTAAAAACTAAGAGTAAAGAGGTCTTTGTTTGTGGGCTTATAAGATAGCTTTGTGTTTAAATCGTAGAAATAAAAAGACGGTTCAAAAGTTTCTGTTTGTATTCCTCCTCTTCCTGCTCTACCTGTTGCTGTTGCTGTTTCAGGTTCAGCATCATTATACATTCCAAAAATATTGTCATATAAACCAGACTTTATTAAATCAGTGTAAGAACGACGAAACGCTATTTGTAAAGACACTTTATCTTTAACAATAGGAATTTCGGCAAAAGCATTCACACTAAGCAGGCTCAAACCACCTCCGATATTGAAATTTTGCATATCAGCTGGTTTGCCTTTTATATCAAGAATACTTGAAGTTCTCCCGCCAAATTCGGCTGGAAACCCACCTTTGTATAATTCGACATCATCGACAGAATTTGCATTAAATGCACTAAAAAAACCATAAAAATGGTCAACATGATATATGCTCATTCCATCGAATAATATCAGGTTTTGGTCGGGAGTTCCGCCTCTTACATACAGTCCCGCAGACGTTTCATTGCTTCCGCTTATGCCCGGTAAGAGCTGAAATGCTCGCATAATATCCACTTCGCCAAAATTTGGCAACTTTGCAATTAATGCAGGCGAAATTGAAACAGCACTTACTACATCAGGATTAACTCTTATGATTTTTTCTTTTTCAGCTGTAACTGAAATTTCTTCCAAATTTATTGCAGAACGTAAAAGAACTATATCAAGGCTGTTTTTTACTATCCCGGAATTCAGTTTTATTGTTTTTTTCTCGTAACCAATATAATTTACAGTAATAGTTGTAGTATCAAAAGGGACATCTAAATAATAATATCCCAAAGGTGAAGAAGAAACTGTTCCTATTCCTAATCTTGCATTTCCTACTGGTACTCCTATAATAGCTTCACCAGTTTCATTATCAGTAATTTTTCCGTGTATCTTGATATTCTGAGCTTTTAAAGAAACAGAAAATATAAAAAACAGAATGAAAATTAATGGAAACTTTGCTTTGTTTTTTTTCATATTTTAATATTATTTACAGTTAATTTTTTACAAAAAAAACTCTTTAAAATCAATTGAAAAAATGAAATAGACGGTTTTTAGATAAGTATAGATGGAAAGGGAATATTTGCGAATAAAGCTTTATTCCAAATCAATAAATTTCATAAGATTATCCCTATAAGAATCGCTGACAGGTATATTTTTTTTGCCGATTTGAACAATACTTTTGTTTATGCTGTCAATTTTTCCTATTGAAACAATATACGAACGATGAATTCTTATAAACTTATCAGACGGTAGTTTTTCTTCCATTATTTTCATTCTACTAAGTGTTAAAATTGTTTTTTCAACAGTTATAAATTTTACATAATCTTTCAAACTTTCAACATAAAGAATGTCATCAAAATTAATTTTAACTAGCTTATAATCAGCTTTTACAAACAAATATTTTTTTTCGCCGACATCTGGATCTGGTTTGTTTTTTGACTTATATATTTCATAAGCTCTATTCACCGATTTTGTAAAACGTGCAAACGAAATCGGTTTTAATAAATAATCGACAGCATTATGCTCAAATCCTTCAATGGCATAGTGAGAGTAGGCAGTTGTGAAAATAATTAGAGGCAGATTTTCAGTGTTTTTAATAAACTCAATTCCTGAAATATCAGGCATGTGGATATCCAAAAAAATCAAATCAATTTTATTTTCTTGCAGTGCTTCAATAGCCTCAAAAGCACTTTTGCACTTTGCTTTAAGATTCAAAAAAAGAATTTTATTTACAAAATCTTTAAGCAAATTTTGAGCTAAGGGTTCGTCATCAACAATTATACAGTTCATTTTTTTGAAAGATTAATTAATAAATTTACTTTATATTTATTCTCTTTTTCTGAAACAATAAGTATATGTTTATTAGGATATAAAAGATGTAGTCTTCTTTTTACATTCGTTAATCCGATACCAGATTCATTTTCTATTTCGGCTTTTTTGTTAAAAACAGTATTTTCGGTTATCAAGCTAAGCTTGTTATTTTCAATTTGTATTGAAATATTTATTTCGCAATTTTCAGTGTAACTAATTCCGTATTTAAAAGTATTTTCTACAAAAGGAATAAGCAACATCGGCTCAATTTTGTAAGCTACCTCATTATTTTTAATTTCAAACAGTATTTTTACTGTATCAAATAATCGTAATTTTTGCAAATCAATATAGCTTTTAATATATTCTATTTCAGCCTCTAAATCTACACGTTTCTGAGAACTTGTATATATCATATATCTCATTAAATCAGCAAGTTTTAATACAATATTAGGCGTCTTCTCTGATTTTCTGATCGATAATGAATAAATACTGTTGAGTGTATTAAATAAAAAATGCGGATTAATTTGAACTTTTAAATATAAAAGTTCAGACTTTAATTGTTCTCTTTCCGATTCTTTTAATTGTTTCTCTCTCTTTTTCCAATTTTCAAATAATCTTAACGAAAAACTTGTTAAAAAAAAGACGAAAAAAAGACTAACAAATCTAAAATTAAATAAACTGTTTCTTCTGCCGGCAATTTTTCTTACTGTTTCAGGAATTAAATCAGTATTTGGGCTTAAAAATTTAGTATTGATTATAATTATTAATATTAAGCAAATTAGGTTTATTGCAATAAATGAAAAATATTTTTTCTTTTGAAAAAGTTTTGGAATATAAATCAAATAATTAAGATAAAAATAGCCAATAAATACAAGCGTTCTCGGCACCTTTAAAAAAATATTTCTATCATTAAACGGCTCATTTGTCATCAGGTAAGGCAAAGTTATATATAACATCCAAACCAAAATATGTAAAAATACAGTATATGTTTTTTTATTTTCTTTTATTTGCAAGGTCATAGTTATTTGAGAATTAGATTTTACAAAAATTAAGATTTAATTTTACAAAAATATAATATCTTTGCCTTATAAATAAAAAACATAGATGAATTTGATATATTTATCGATAGAAAGATTATTGTGGCTATAACATTTAGGCTTCGGTTTGTGTTTTTTGTGTATATAATAATAAGAAACTACCCCACGTATTAATTGAAAATGATACCACTTGAAAATATTTTTTAATCATCTTTGAAGTTTAATTTCAAAGATAAA
>JAOZLS010000085.1 GCA_029934705.1 Bacteroidales bacterium
CAATTAGCAAGAAGCAAAATGGAAATTTAAAAGCTGAATATGGAAAACAGCTATTAGAAAATCTATCAAAAGACTTAAAACTTCGTTATGGGAAAGGATTCAGTCGCAGCAACTTAAGTTATATGAGACTGTTATCCAACAAATACCCAATTTGTGAGACATTGTCACACAAATTGAGCTGGTCTCATTATTATGAACTTTTAAAAGTAGAAGATAATTTAGCAAGAAAGTTTTACGAAAATCAAGCAATTACAGAAGACTGGACAATTAGAGAATTAAGAAGACAAAAGAAAACGGGATTATTTCATAGATTAGCAATAGGCAAAGATGAAAAACAGATATTAGAATTGTCAAAAAAAGGACAAATAATGAAATCTGAAAAAGATTTTGAAAAGAATCCTCATATATTTGAATTTTTTAATTTCCATGAAAACTACGAATATACCGAAAATGATATTGAAAAAGCAATAATAAATAATCTTCAACAATTCCTATTAGAATTAGGAAAAGGTTTTGCATTTATTGGGCGGCAACAGCGTATTACGCTAAATAATAGGCATTATTTTGTTGATTTGGTGTTCTATCATGTAAAATTAAAATGTTAGGTTTTGATAGATTTAAAAATTGGCGAAGTTGAATATGAGCATATTGGACAAATGAAACTCTATTTGGGATATTACACCAAAGAAGTAAATGAAGAAACAGATAACCAACCAATTGGATTAATTTTATCAGAAGAAAAAGATGACATTATGGTTGAATACTCAATGCTAAACGATAAATCCAAATTAATAGTTTCAAAATATCAACTCTATTTACCTAAAATTGAAGAACTAAGGAATAAAGTAAAAGAGATAATTGAAAATAAAAGCCATATCATTTAGGCATAGTAATATTTACGTTAATATTCAATATATAATTACTCGAAATATTAAAGACTACAAAAATTCTAATTTATAAATTATTTCTCCCACAAATTTTCTAATTAAATTTAAACAAAACTAAAATTCATGAGAAAACTTACATCTATTTTTATACTTCTGTTTATTATAACAATACACATAACAAATGCACAATCAATGAGTACTTTTAAAGATGACAGAGACGGGCATATATATAAAACAGTTACAATTGGAGAACAAACATGGTTAGCCGAAAATTTTTCATATAAGCCTATAAATGGAGTATACTATATTTATGATAACGACATAAACAACCTTAAACAATATGGTTATTTATACGATTGGGAAACGGCAAAAGCCATTGCACCCGAAGGTTGGCGTTTGCCCAACAAAGATGATTTTCAAATTCTAGTAGGCTATTTTTCAGAACCTATGCCAAATAAAAAAAGAGAAGATTTTAACGAAAACCTGACATTATTTGATCCATTTGTTCTACATGATAGAAAAATAATAAAAGGCGACTCCATAATTAACATGCTATACTTCGCCAGCCCAGACAGTACATACAAAATACTTGCGGAAGGAGGAAAATCAAATATGAATTTTGTTCCTGCCGGTTATTACATCGGTAATTTTAACTTTAAAGGCGAAAGCTCTGGTTTTTGGTCTGCAACTGATATTGATGATAGTAACAGTTGGTATTTTCGTTTAAATGACAATAGAATGTTCTATATGTATAAAAGCGGAAAACGTTTAGGTTTTAGCGTTAGGTATATTAAAATTTAGTACTTTTTATTTGTTTTTATCCTTAATCATTGAATATGACATATAACCCAGCAATAATGCAACAAAGATAATAATAATCCAAAGCCAATAATTATTAACATTTAAGTTATCTTCTTTACTTTCTTTTTTAGCTTTTACACATTTTTCAATATTATTAGTTTTAATAACATCAAGATTTTTTGGAATAATATTAGTAAAATATTTTAAATCGTAATTTGCTATTTTAGCCTTTTTATCGGAAAACTTTATAACATAGCTATTCTCTGAGCTGAGTTCTGCTGTAAGAAATTTACTTAGCTGATGTAACTCTATATTTTTAATTTTAAGTGGTACATCGTCGTTATTTTTAATTTTAATATAAATTGTATCTGCTTGTAAATTGTCTAAATTAACAACATTCCCACTATTTGAAACTAAATTAAAATGAGCAATATTCTCTTTTACAGCTTTTTTCTTCTTCTTATAAATTTTAGAGTTATAAATATATAACTGAGCAGACCTATGATAATATTTAGGTATATCTATATCAAAAGTAATTTTATCAATATAATTTCCATTAATTGGAATTGCTATAATTGTTTCTTTAAGAGTATCTACAACATTATACGAAATATTATTTAGCTGTGAGTACTTTCCATTTTCCTCAATTAAATTATAAAATCCTGCTTGAACTACATTTATAGGTTTATCGAAATAATCGCCTATTAAAAGTTCGTAATACTCATAATCGCTTAAAGGAAAGTTTAAAACACGTATTTCAGAGGTGTTTTCATAACTATTTATTGAGTTGTAGTAATAATTATCTTTTAGCACATACCAATTCCTATTATCGTTACTGGCATTAAGTTTCAGCCGTTTTCTTACATCTGCATTTTTTATACGAAGTACAATATTATTAATTTTGTTTTTTTTAGGGTTATGAATAACTATTCGGGTATAACCATATCGTCTATTATGCTTTTTTTCAATAATCTTATATTCTACAAATAAGTTCTGTTCTTTTATAATATCTTCTTTATAAAGAAGATAAGGAATTTCAACTTTAGAAGTATCATAAATTCTTATATCGTAAAAATTAGTGTTTAATTTTGAAGTAATTTCAGGTGATAACAGAATTTTATTAAAGCCGTTTTTTTCAACTTTTTCAACATCTGCTTTATAACTAAAATTTTGAGCAAATAATGTTATAGATATAAGCGACAGTATAATTGTAAGTATATTTTTCATAATTGTATAAGGTTTAACTTGTTATTCTTCAGGCATTTTTTCTTTTTCTTCTTCAATTAAAAAATTATTGATATTTTGTTTACATTATATCTCTTAGTTTATCAATATCTGGTAAAGCATTTTTATATACGCTCGGTATTTCTTTACTCGTTTTATATGTTGCAACACCCATTGGTTTATTGAAATCACGAAATGCAAATTCAATTTTACCAACAAATTCTGCTTAAAATTTATTTTCTCTTTATTAATTTGGTTCAACAGTGTTGAACTAAATTCAATTATAATATTCTTGTGTCATCAATTATCATTTTTTTAATCGTTTTTATCATTTGAAATTAATTTCTTCAATTTTTGATACATAAATGAAATTACTAACAATAAAATACCAAGAAAGATAAATGCTATAATTTTTCCACCGTCTGAAATTTCAGAAATATCGTAAGCAAATAGTTTTATTATTGTTATTGCAAACAGTATTAATGAGAACACCCTTAGTGATTGTCGTTTTCTTTTCATTCCAATTATCATTAATAAAAATGAGCTAACACCCCACAAAATTGCATAGCCTGTTTTTTGAGTATGTGCTAAAACATCGGTATTCTTCATAATTAAAATTCCTATTGCATCTAAATCGGCACTTAGTGTAAAAATAATTGTAATAACTAGCAATGCCATACTTGCCTTTGATATGTCTATTGTAAAAAAGGAATTTACTTTCTTGAAAAGTTTAAATAATAAGAAACTTATAGCATAAACTGCAAATACAGAAACCCACCTAAATATTAATAGTGGTGTTGTTAACATTTCTTCACCCCTAACAACATTTAGTACTGATTTTGCAAAATCGTTGCTTAACGAGAACAAAAATATTGCAATAAATAATGTAGATAAAAATACTGTTATAATAGAAAGTTCTTTATTGTTCTGTTTGTGTGCAAATAATAATAAAAACAAAATGAATAATGCATTATATGTAATTAAAACAACATTTTGCGATGTTTTTTCAAGAAAATAATGATAAGCTTGATAATTAACTTCTAATATTCCGCCAACAAAACCAACTATAACTAACAGTGCTATAACTGTTAAACGATAAAATTTTATTGAAATAAATTTACCATCCTTTTCTTTCTTCAGTAATAAAAAGGTAGCTACTAACGACACTACTGAAACTAAAGTTGTAATAAATATTTTATTAAATATCAAGTTCAATTCCTTAACATAACCATCGGAATAATAGCCAATTATATCGTAATTTTGCCAATCCATAACAATACTAACAAGCATTAAAACAAGCACTATAAACGATGCTGTTTTCATTATTTTAAAGTCAGATTTTTGACTTAACCATAACAATAAAACACTTTCGACCGACCAAAAAAGAGTAATATAATTGCCATCTAACTGAAGCGGAATTGCTAGTGTAATAAATGTAAAAACTAGGCCAATAAGTAAATACAAGAGTGTTTTATCGGTTTTTTGCCGTTTATTAACATAAAAAGCAAATGCAAAATTAAATAGTGCAAGTAAAATAGAGAATATTCCCATATATTTCCCATCACTAATATAATATAACATAACCATTACTAACGAAAAGTATATAAATGTATTACTTAACAATAGAGATATATCGCCAATTTTAAATTTCAAATTATATTTAACATTGTATATTATATTCATTAAAAAGAAAATAATATAAAAGCCAGTTGCAAATAAAATAGCTCCATTAAAAGTTGTATAATTTTCTTCAAACAACTCACTTGTTAACCATAACGAGAATAATATTACAGTTAAAATAAAGGCTACAATATTAACTAAACGCCATTTTTTAAAATACGATAATACCAACATTCCCACATTTAGCAACATTGTGTATGAAAACAATATTATGTAATTTCCGGAGCCATTAGAGAGCAGTATGGGCGATGCAAATCCGCCAATTATTGCAAGCACAGCAATTTCTACTCTGTTATATGTAATTGCTAAAAATACTGCAAATATTGTAATAACAACAAGTATTATAAAAGATGTTGCTTGTTGCTGATATAAAGGATAACCCTCGGTATGGAATGCTAAGGATATTGTAAAGTAAAGTAGAGCAAGCCCTCCTCCAATTAGTACCGAACTAAATGATTTATAATCTTTTCGTAGTTTATGTGCTAAGCCAATAAGAGCTCCTGCGGATAAAATACCGATTGCAACACGTCCTACTTCGTTAATCCAATTTTTATCTATGGCATATTTTACTAAAAAGCCTAAGCCTAAAATTAGAATTACAATACCTATTTTGTTTATTAAATTTTCGCCAATAAATTTTTCTAAATCTGGGTATTTATCAAAGAAAGATTTCTTTGGTTCTTTTTCTTCTACTTTAACCTGCTGAGCCTGCTGTTTTTGCAATGCAATTTTTGCTGCAATAGCCGCTTGCACTTTTTCGTTTCGTCTTTGTTTTTCGAGCTCTGCTTGTTTTAACAATTTTGCGTTGCCTTCCTCTTCTTCTTTATTAAGAGTACTTTCAGAATAAATTACTTTTTCCTTATCAACTGTTATAGCTTGCGAAACAGGCGGGGTTTCTTTTACTTCTTGAATTTCTGGTTCAAGCTTAACCTTTTCCTTAACAATATTAATATCTTTTTGCTCTAAATCTCTCAATTTAAGCTTAATATCATCTAAAGATTTTTGTAAATTTTTAAAATCGACTTTATATTGCCTAATATAATCTCGAAAAACAGAGTTTAATGATAACAAAACGATTAAAACTCCTATTATTATAAGAAAAATTAAAATTTCTACACTCATTGCTCTTAGTTTTAGTTATTAACTTAGAAAAATTACGATTTAGTATTTTACAATACTTTGTTAAACTTTGCCAAAGTTGTAGTTTACAATTTGCTATAATATTAACAATCTGTACTTTAACCAAACTGAACGAACTTTGGCAAAGTTCTTATTTGCACATATTTAAACAAATATAATAAACCATTATATTTATAAACTTCTACAAAATATAAAAATTCATTGTTATTCGTATTTATTATCAGTTAAATTTTGTTAATGTCAATTTTCACTTTAGGAAACAAAACTAATAAAAAGACATACATAACAACTTATTAAATATTTTTTTGTAAATTCATAAGTATAATTATCAAACAAAAGTAAGTAACATAGGGATTATTATAAAATTAGTTTGTGCTTATTTCGAAAATAAAAAAAACTAATAATTAATTATTTGCAACTTAAAAAGACGACCTGTTAGATGGAAATTTACAAATCAAAATATACTTATTATGAAAGCTGATAATATAGTTGTAAAGGCGAATTCTATTTCGTTTTCGATTAGATAATAGTGCATGTTTAGCAGACAAATTCTTCAATAAAAAAGTGCCTTTCAGCAAATTGCTAAAAGGCACAAATATAATTTCAAAATATATTAATTAATTATTTCTTATCTTTTTTAAAAGCATCAATACCTGACTTTAAATATGTTTCAAATCTTCTTGCATCAGGATCATAAAAGAAAGGTTTCTTTACTAAAACTTCACCATCAGGATTTAAAATAATATAAGCAGGTTGTGCATTCATTCCAAATCTTGTAATTTGGAAATCTGAATATTTACCACCTAAAGTTTTCTTCATTCTACCATCATATTCCGATTTTACCCAATCCTCTTCAGGGAGTTTTGTTTTATCGTCAACATAAAGAGAGACGACAACAAAATCGTTTTTAAGTTTTTTAAGAACACTTGGGTCTGCCCAAACTTTATCTTCCATTTTTCGACAATTTACACAAGCATAGCCTGTAAAATCGACAAAAACTGGTTTATTTAATTCTTTAGCACAGCGTAATGCTTGCTCATAATCAAAATAGCCTTCTATACCATGTGGTAATTCGTGTATATCGCCATATTTGGGTTCTTCGCAACCTGTTTCTTCAAAATTGCCTGTACTATTTCGTACTACTTTATGCATATCAAAATCGTGAGTACTCATAGGGGGCAGATATCCTGAGAGTCCATTTAAAGGTGCTCCAAACATTCCTGGTATTAGATATATAACAAAAGTAAAAGTAAGAATTGCCATCATCATACGAGGTACTTTTAAAAATGGCATATCGCTATCATGAGAGAATTTTAATTTACCAAGTAAATAAAGTCCCATTAATGTAAATATAACAATCCAAAGTGCTAAGTATATTTCACGGTCGAGTAATCCCCAATGGTAAGTTAAATCTACTATACTTAGGAATTTTAAACCTAAAGCAAGTTCAACAAAACCTAAAATTACTTTTACTGAATTTAACCAACCACCCGACTGTGGCATTTTGTTTAATAATTGTGGGAAGAAAGCAAAGATTGTAAATGGAAGTGCAAAAGCTAAGGCAAAACCAAGCATACCTACAATTGGAAGAAGGAATGAACCACCAGCAGACTCAACAAGTATAGCACCTACTAATGGACCTGTACACGAAAATGAAACAATAACTAATGATAAAGCCATAAAGAAAGGAGCAAATAATCCGCCTTTATCAACTTGTTTCTCAGATTTTGCTACCATCCAATTTGGAAGAACAATCTCGAACATTCCAAAAAATGAAAATGCAAAAACCATAAATACTAGAAAGAAAAGTATATTTGGTAACCAATGCGTGCTTAAAGCATTAGCAAATTCTGGGCCTAAGGTTACAGAAACAAGTGTTCCAATAATTGTATAAATAACTATTATTGAAGCTCCAAAAAAGAGTGCTTTTAATTTTCCTTTGTTCTTTTTGTCGTCATCACCTCCATGCATAAAAAACGATACTGTCATTGGTATCATTGGGAAAACACAGGGAGTTAATATTGCTGCTAAACCAGCTATAAATGCAAAAATAAATAAGCCCCACATTGATTGATTTTTATCAAATGCCGATTCTATTTCAGGCTCTGAGCTATTACTTGTTTGAACAATTGCCGAGTCAGCTTCTGTTACAACAACATCGGTTTTTGTGGTATCTGTTACTGTAGCTACCGTAGTATCTTCTACATCCGTTGCATTTGCAGTATCAGGAGTTTTATCGTTGGCAACAAAGCCTTTTATATTAAACTCAAATTCTTTATGAATAGGAATACATTGCCCTTCTGTTGTGCAAACCTGCCCATCTAAAAAACCAGTTAAAACAAAATCTTTATCCGATATAATTTTGATTTTTTGTGTAAATGTTACAACTTTTTCAAAATACTGCACGTTAGCATACATTATATCATCGTATTCTTTATGCGGTTTTGGCCATTCTAATACTATACCTATTTTTTTATAATTACTAGATTTTTTAAAATCAAATGTTATTGGAATACCTCCTGCTGGCTCGGAATGCTGACCATATAAATGCCATGTATCGTCAAGCGTAGCTTTTAATTTTAATTCTACATGCTCATTATCAATAGCTTTTACGTAGAATTGCCACTTTACAGGGTCTAATATTTGAGCATTTACCAGATTTGAACCAATAAATACTGAAATAAAAATTAATATCAAAAATCGTTTCATAAGTTATCTTTTTAATAGAATTTAAAACTGACACAAAAATAGTGTATATTTTTGTCTTTTATTAATTAAATTAATTAAAATTTCTTAAAATAATATATATAAAAATAAAGCATCCTGTATATGATGCTTTATAATAAAAATGTTGCATTATAAATAATGATAATATTATTTATAGGGTTACAGTTCTCAAAGTCCTGATTGAATGATTTAGTATAAAAAAAACAAAACTATTAGTGAAAAATATTCAATAAGCAATAATAAAGTAAATTTCACAAAGTAACACTAAGAAAACTGTAAACTGTTTTTTATAGATATAAAACAGACCAAAATATCGTTTAATATTGAAAAATTGCTGATTGAATGTTGAATGTTTTTTTATTTTTTAAAGTTTAATGTGCCTTAAATTGGTACGCCTAATTATTTAATAATAATTTTAAATTTTTCAGATAAGGGTATGCATAGACCTTCGGTAGAGCAAGCTTGCCCTTCGAGTGTTCCTTCTATAACAAAGTCTTTTTTTGTTTTAAGAATTACTTTTTGTGTGAAACTCACCGTTTTTTCAAAGTACTGAACATTTGCTTGCATTATATCATCATATTCTTTATGAGGTTTTTGCTGTGCTACAAATTTTTCTACTATTTCATAGTTATCACTTTTTTCAATACTAAAACTTAAAGGAATACCGCCTGCTGGCTCGGAATACTGACCATATAAATGCCATTTTTCCTGAATACTTGCTGTAATGGTAAGTTCTACATTCTTTTTATCAATCTTTTTAACCGAATACTCCCATTTTATAGGATTAATTATTTGTGCATTTATTGTATTTAAGCCTATAAATACTGATAATATTGTTAGTATAAGAAACTTTTTCATAAATTATTTATTTAATGAAGATTTATAATATTACAAAAATAGAATATATTTAAGTTTTGCAATATTATAAACGCTTAATAATTCTTAAATATTATTAAATAAATGGAAATACGCTCTAATTAAAGTCTGACTATAAAGTAAGCGCTTAAACATAAGCCCTCAAGGTTATATACTTTATAAAGGCTTTAGTTTAAAATGGCGATGTTATTTTGCCTAATTTATTTATATCGTCAACAATAATTTTTGCTGCTCTGTTTGATGCTCCTTCTTTACCCGAAATTTGACGAAGCTTATCAAAACTCGTTAACATATTTGCTCTGTAATCTTTATTATTAAGTAAATTATCAAGTTCTTTTGAGATTTTCAACTCATTCATATCGTGTTGAATAAGTTCTTTAATAACCTCTTTATCCATAATAATATTAACTAGCGAAATATACTTTACTTTTATAACTCGCCTTGCTATTTGATACGACAAGTTATCGCCACGGTAACAAACTAATTCTGGTATATTTAAAATTGCAGTTTCTAATGTTGCTGTTCCCGAAGTAACAATTGCAGCTTTAGAATTTAGTAATACATCGTAAGTTTTATTATAAACAATTTTAATATCGTAATCTTTTATATATTTATCATAATACTCTAAATCTATTGAAGGAGCAGCAGCCAAAACAAAAGTATAATCGGGAAAATGTTTTATTACTTTAAGCATTTCGGGCAAATTATTTTTTATTTCTTGTTTTCGACTGCCCGAAAGTACAGCAATTAAAGGTTTTTCACCTATATCGTTTTCATTCCTAAATTTTTCTTCAGAAATCCTATTTTTTGTTTTTTTAGAAAGCTCATCAATTAACGGATTACCAACAAACTCGGGTACATAATCAAACTGCTTATAAAAATCAATTTCGAAAGGGAAAATTATAAAAAGTTTATCAACAAATTTTTTAATTTTATGAACTCTTGATTGTTTCCACGCCCATATTTTAGGCGAAATATAATAATAAACTTTATAGCCTTTGGTATGAGCAAATTCAGAAATACGAAGATTAAAGCCAGGATAGTCAACAGGAATAACAATATCAGGATTAAATTCTAAAATATCTTTTTTGCAGAGTGATAAGTTTTTAGATATTGCTCTAAGGTTCATTAATACATCAACAATACCCATAAAAGCAGTTTCTTTATAATGCTTTACGCAAGTTCCACCTTGTTTTAACATTAAGTCGCCACCCCAAAACCTAAATTCAGCATTTGAATCGTAAGTTTTAATTTGTTGCATTAAATTAGCTGCATGAATATCGCCCGATGCTTCGCCTACAATTATATAGTATTTCATCTGTAAATTACTTTATTCTTATTAAAAAATATTTGCATATAATGCCCACATAATCAGCAAAAAAACAGAAATAATAGTTCCTTTTGCAGAAGAATACCATTTTTTTTGTAAAAAAAAGTAAAAAACGCCTAAAACGGGTAGTACACAAATACTTATCATCTTTATAAGTATTCCATTTTCCTGTAATCCTACAACATAGTCTAAAAAATCGACGGATATTTTATTCACTAAATATAATATATATAATACTACGGCAGGCACAATTAAACCTACTACAGTACCTGTTACTAAGTTATTTACAAATGATTTTTTCTTTTCTAACATATTATTTATTATGAATTATAAATTAAATATTGCTTATTTACTAAAAATTAAGATTGTTCTTTCTTTCCTAAATTCCAATTATTTAGTTCATCTATAAAAGTATAATTAGTGAAATCAAATTTTACAGGAACAACAGATACATAGCCATTTTTCATAACATATTCATCTGTATCTTCTGCCTCTGGTTCAAAATTAACAAAACTTCCTGTTAACCAAAAAACATCGTTTTTATGAGGGTTTTCGGCACTAACAAATTTTTCTATCCAATTGCCTTTTACAGCTCTTACTACTTTTATTCCTTTCAACGAAATATTTTCTAGTATAGGAAAGTTAACATTTAAAGATGTATTTTCTGGCAAGCCATTTTTAATAACATTTTTAGTTATTTCCTTAATATAAGGTGTTGCTTTGGAGAAATCTGCTTCTGTATTATAATCGTCAACAGAAAAACCTATTCCAGGAATTCCGTTTAGCGAAGCCTCAATTGCAGCAGCCATTGTGCCTGAATACAAAACACTTACCGATGTATTTGAACCATGATTTACTCCAGAAACAATTAAGTCTGGTTTTACATCTAATATTTGATGTAACGCAATTTTTACACAATCAACAGGCGTACCTGAGCATGAATATTCTTTATAGTTTTCTTCCAAAACTATTGTTTTGTATGAAACAGGTACAGATTGTGAAATTGAATGAGATTTTGCCGACTGTGCTGAGTCTGGAGCAACAACTATTATATTTCCAAATTCTTTTACAGAGTTAATAAGCACTCTAAGTCCCTTTGCCGAAATACCATCGTCGTTTGTTACTAATATATTTACCTTTTTATTTTTCAATTTTAATTATTTTTAGTTTGTTTGCAAATATAAAAATATAATATAGAAAATATGTTAACAAGCGAAACTAAAATACGAGTAAGGTACGGAGAAACCGACCAAATGGGTTATGTGTATTATGGCAATTACCCTTTATACTATGAAGTTGCAAGGGGTGAAATGATTAGAGAATTAGGTTGGACTTACAAAAAAATGGAAGCAATTGGAGTTATGATGCCTGTTCATTCCTTAAATGTAAAATACATTAGACCTGCATATTACGACGATTTATTAACAATAAAGACAACGGTTAAAGAAATGCCAAGTAAAAGAATGAGCTTTGAATATGAGGTTTTTAACGAAAATGGAGATTTAATAAATATTGGCAGTTCAATTCTTGCATTTATTGATATAAAAATTATGAAACCAACTAATCCGCCAGAAGAATTACTGAATTCGATAAAAAAGTTTTTTTAGGATTAATAATAATACAAGAAAAAAAACTGTCCTTCCCTGAAATAGGTTGTCCATAAATTGACTATTTTATATGGAAA
>JAOZLS010000086.1 GCA_029934705.1 Bacteroidales bacterium
AGTTAAAACGAGGCTATTTTTTTTTAATTTATAAAGATTCTTACTTTTTATCTTTCTTTTTTCCACCTTTATAATCTTTGTTGCTTACTGTTACTACTTCAATAGCTTTACGCTTTACAGTATCAAAAACAACAGGTGTTGCAATATATAGTGAAGAGTATGTACCAACTACAACACCAATTAATAATGCAAATGTAAATCCTCTAATTACTTCGCCACCAAATACAAATATTGCAAGTAATACTATAAATGTACTAATAGAAGTATTAAATGTTCTACTCATTGTACTATTTAAAGCATCGTTGTAAAGGGCTAAGTTGCCTTTTGTTTTGTATAAACTTGCATCTTCTCTAATTCTATCAAAAATAATTACAGTATCGTTTACAGAATAACCAACTACTGTTAGTATTGCCGCAATAAATGCCTGATTTATTTCTAAAGAGAAAGGCATAAATGGATAGAGTACAGAGAATAATCCAAGAACTATAAGAACATCATGTGTTAGAGCTGCAATAGCTCCTAAACCATACTGCCAGTTTCTAAATCGTACAAATATGTATAAGAAAATTGCTAATAGTGCGAATAATATAGACCATAGTGCAGCAACTTTAATATCATCGGCAATTGTTGGTCCTACCTTTTGTGAACTTTCTCTATTATTTTGTAAAAAATCGTCAAATGAAGTTCCTTTTTTCAATAATGGAACTAAACCTTCGTAAAGTTTTTCCTCTGCTAGGTTATCCGAGCCAGCTTCTTTACTTTCAATAAGATATTTAGTAATTATTTTAACTTGGTTTGAAGTACCATAAATTTTAACTTCTGGGGCTTCGCCAAATGATTTTTTTAATAATGATGCAATTTCTGTAGTGTTAGCGTCTTGGTCAAATCTAACAACATAAGTTCTACCACCTTTAAAGTCAACACCTAAATTAAGTCCGTTAGTAAATAAAGAAACTAAACCTAAAGTTATAACTATACCTGAAACTATGTAAGCAACTTTTCTTTTCTCAAGGAATTTTATTTTTGTATTTTTCATAAAACCCTTAGTCATATTAGTAAAGAAAGAAATTTCTTTATTTTTATCTAAGTATTTTTCAAAAATAAGACGTGTTATAAATATTGCTGAGAATAATGAAGTAACAATACCAATCATTAATGTAGTTGCAAAACCTTTAATTGGTCCGTGACCTAATACATAAAGTATAACACCTGTTATAAATGTTGTAATGTTTGCATCAATAATAGCAGAGTATGCATGTTTATAACCTTGACTTATTGCAAGTTTCATTCCTTTACCCGAAGAAAGTTCTTCTTTAATACGCTCGAAAATAATTACGTTTGCATCAACCGACATACCTATAATAAGTACGATACCAGCCATACCAGGAAGCGAAAGAACAGCACCTAAAGATGCAAGTACTCCAAAAATAAAGAACATATTTGCTGCAAGAGCAATATCGGCAATAAGACCAGCTGATTTATAGAAGAATACCATGTAAACAAGTACAAATCCGAAAGCAATAATAAATGAAATCATACCGCTTTGAACAGCTTCTTCACCTAGTGATGGTCCAACAACTTCTTCTTCTATAATAACTGAAGGAGCTTGAAGTTTACCTGATTTTAAAATATTTGCAAGGTCTTTTGCTTCTTCTTGGGTAAAATCTCCAGAAATAGAAGAACGACCTCCTGAAATTTCTTGATTTACTACGGGAGATGAATATACATAACCATCTAGTATAATGGCTATTTGATTTCCTATATTTTCTTTTGTTATTCTTGCCCATTTTTGAGCACCTTCTGCATTCATTGACATTGAAATTTCCCACTGACCTGTTGAAGGATCCGTTTCGTCTCTTGCTTCTGTAACAACATCGCCACTTAAAGCAGGTTTTCCTTTTTTAGATTTTAGAGCAACTAATTTATATAATTCCTCATTATCATCAAAAGGTTTAACTTCCCATGCAAAAACTAAATCGCTAGGAAATAGCAACTTAATTTGCTTAAGATTTAAAATTGAATTTACTTTTGCTGTATCTTTAGAATGAGCAAAACCAACTGTAGAAGAATTTATTGGCTGATTTTCTTTACTCATATAAGGAGTTAAAACAGCAAATAAAGGATATTCTTCATTAAACTTGTCATAACCTTCTTTTTCTGAAAGAGTTGTATGAACAGAGTCTTTATTAAAGTCAAGTAATGCGTTTGTTTCTGTTGAGTCTTGTAAAATATTAGCTAATGAACTTTCTGTTGAGTCAGCAACAGTTGTGTCTTTAACATTAATACTTTTTTCGGCTAACCTTATTTCTTTTAACTTATTGTTGGCTGCAATAAAGTAAGAATAAATTTCAGGGAAATAATATGTCTCCCAAAATTGAAGGTCGGCTGTTCCTTGTAAAAGACCTCTAACACGTTTAGGATCTTTAATACCAGGGAGTTCTATTAATATACGACCTGAGTTACCTTCTAATTTTTGAATATTTGGTTGTATAACACCAAAACGGTCAATACGAGAACGTAAAACATTAAGAGAGTTATCGATAGCACTAGTTGCTTCTTCTCTTAAAATTACAAGAACATCTTCGTCTGATGTATTAGGGTTGATACGATCTTTAAGACTATATGTACCAAATATTGCATTTAGTTGAGCGTTTGGGTCAACTTTTTTAAACGCATCATAGAATAAAGTGATAAAGTCGTCTTGACTATCAGCTTGATTCTGTCTTGCCATTGCAATAGCTTTAGTAAATGTAGGATCTACACTATTGTCAGACAAATTCTTTACAAGGTCAACAACTGACACTTCAAGAATTACGTTCATTCCACCTTTAAGGTCAAGACCTAGGTTTAATTCTCTTTTCTGACATTCTTTAAAGCTGAAACCCAAAAGTGGATATACTTTATGATTGGCAACTGAGTCTAAATATTCTCTTTCCTTGTTAAAATCACCTTTTGCATATTCCTCGGCACTATTCTTAATGCCCCAAGTAACAAATGTAAAAGATAATTGATAAATACTTGCTATTGCCAGTAATATGGCAAATAAAGTAATGGTACCTTTGTTTTGCATCTCAAATTCTTCTTTTTATTATACTTTATATTTTAGGGTTGCAAATATATTGTTTTTTTTTAAATTGAAAAACTAAAATCACTTATGAATTTATAAAATAACAATAATAACTGTATTTTATTAATAATCAGGCTCATAGAAAACAAAAAAAGAGCTTAGTTATAATTTCATACCTTTTATTATATTAAGCATTAATAACAAGTATAAGTATTTGATTTACTTGAAATTACTTACTTAAATATTTAATAAAACCGAGTATAATTTTAAAACTAAGCTCCTTTTAATATACTATTAAAAATGCTTTTTAAATGATATTCATGTCATCTAAAACATCCATTACACCTTTTACAGCAGCAGCAGAATCTTTTAATAATTTAGATTCGTCTTCGTTAAGATTAACTTCAATTATTTTTTCGATACCGTTTTTACCAAGCATAACAGGTACACCTAAATATATGTCATTAATACCGTATTCACCTTTTAATAATGAGCAAACAGGGAAAATTCTGTTATCGTCAGTAATAATAGACTTACACATTTGAGCAGCAGCAGCACCAGGAGCATACCAAGCCGATGTTCCCATTAATGCAACAAGTTCTCCTCCACCTTTTTTAGTTCTAGTAACGATAGCATCAAGTTTGTCAGCATCGATAAGCTCAGTTACAGGAATTCCTGCTACTGTAGTATATCTAGGCAATGGCACCATTGTGTCGCCATGTCCACCCATTAGTAAAGCTTGAATATCAATAGGCGATACATTTAATTCATTAGCTAAAAAAGCTCTATATCTAGCAGTATCAAGTACACCAGCCATACCAAAAACTTTACTTGATTCTTTTTTAGAAGTTTTAAATGAAGCATAAGACATAACGTCAAGAGGATTTGCTACAATAATAATAATTGCATCAGGAGAATGTTTAACAACATTTTCTGTTACGATCTTAACTATTTTAGCATTAGTTGAAATTAAATCGTCACGAGACATACCAGGCTTACGAGGCATTCCTGAAGTAATAACAACGATACCAGAACCAGCAGTTTTAGAATAATCGTTTGTAACACCAGTTACACGAGTATTAAATCCTTTAATAGCAGATGTTTGCCAAATATCAAGAGCTTTACCTTCTGCTATACCTTCTTTAATGTCTAAAAGAACAACTTCTTTACATACATCATATTCAGCTAAAACATTTGCACAAGTTGCACCAACATTTCCTGCTCCAATTACAGTTACTTTATTCATCATAATGTTTAAAAATTTATTAAATTAGTATTAGTTAAATTCCTCTGCTAAATTAGGGTAAAAATATTTAAGATAAAACATATTCTGCAACATAAATATTTTAGGCACTAAAATTGTAACATTTATTTATACTGATACGTTTTTAGTAATTGCATTGTTTCACAAGCTTACAATACAAAACTAAAAGTTTATCGGCATATACTAATATTTTTTTTTAGGGAGTTAGTATAATAAATGTAGAAAAGAATTTTGTCTTTAAACAAAATATTATAAATTTGGGGGATATTTTTGATTTTATGGAAAATGAATTTGATAAAATAAATATAAATTTAGTGGAACTTGCATATAAATTATTTACAAGAGTAAAAGACTCTGACTTTGAATATATATATAGAGGAGGTTTTTCTCAGAATATTTCAAAGAAATTAATTTCATTAGCCGAGACTAATGTTAAGAAATCGGCTGGAAGAACTGCTCTTAAAAATAAGATTTACTTTGTGATGGTTGAAGGTTTACAAAATATAACCAAGCACGAAGATGACAAGAATGATGAAAAAGGTTCTGGAATGTTTGCAATACAAAAGCAAAAGGACAAGTTCTATATTACAACAGGTAATGTTATAACTAAAGAAAATGAAAAGACATTAAAACCTAAATTAGATCAAATAAATATTTTAGAGCGAGACCAACTTAATAAATTAAAAAAAGAAGTACTTGTAGGAGGCGAACTTTCCGATAAAGGTGGAGCAGGTTTAGGTTTAATTGAAATGGCACGCAAGTCTGGTAAAAAATTAGTTTATGATTTTACCGATTTGAATGAAAAAGCATCTTTTTTCTATTTCAGAACAGAAATACAAGGCGAACGTTCTCTTTATCAAGAGAGTGCACCAAGCATTGGCAAAGCAGAGTCTATAGAAGATGTAAAGGAACTGCACCAAAGACTAGATGAAGAAAATATTTTAATTAATTTTAATGGTAAATTTAACCGTGAAAATATATTAAGTATATTAGGTGTTATAAAAGGTCAGATGAGTGTTTCTTCTACATCAAAAAAAGTTTATAATATTATGGTAGAAATGCTTCAAAATATTAGCAAGCATACGAACAACCATGAAGAAACAATAAAAAATAGAGGTATTTTCTTTTTAAGTAAAAAAGGAGATCGTTTTATACTAACTTCAGGAAATTATATTAATGCTGAAGATATTGAAATATTAAAAGGTAAAATTAACGACATTAATGCTATGTCTGACAGTGAATTATACGACCAATACAATAACATTTTGCTTGACATTACTGCAAGTGATAAAAAAACTGGTTTAGGTTTAATTGATATTAGAATTAAAAGCAATAATAAAATAGTTTATTATTTTAAAGAGATTGATAATAATTTTGCATTTTTCGCAATGCAAGCATCTGTAAAAATTAAAGAATAAATATATATGAGACCATTAATTTTAGAAGCAACGGAAGATACTCCTTTAATTTATTTTCATCCAGAAGAGGGAAAATTCTTAATAGAGAAATCTTCTTTACCTGAAAATGCTGTTGAATATTATGCACCAGTTATAAACTGGCTAAAAGAATATCATAGTACTCCTAACGCTATAACTACTTTTGATTTTAGTTTGGAATACTTAAATACTGCATCTTCAAAGCAAATTTTTGAAGTTATAATGATGATTAATAAAATATCAGAGGTTAGTGATGTTACTATAAGATGGCATTACGATGCTATTGATGAGGACATGATGGGACTAGGTAAAAGATTTTCTCATTTAGTAAATGCTAAGTTTGAATTTATTGAGTACGAAAATAATGATGACTTTGAAATATAAGAAAAACTTTTAAAGTTTTTCTTATAGGTTCTACCAGGAATTTAATGGTATTTTAATAAATTAAATGAATAGGCTTATCCGTTTAAGTCGCATTTTAACTTATAAAAAAACACTCTACACTCAATATACAATTTTCAACATTAAACGGTATTTTTAATGTTAACAATTTACTACAAACATGTAATCATTTAATAATCAGACAACATAGTTAAAATACTATTACTTTAGTTATTTACTTTATTGTTGCTTATTGAATATTTTTCACTAATAATCATATCTTTATTTCAAATACTAATACCTATTAGAAAGCATTTTATCAGTATTTTGAGTACTAAATAGGTAAGCCTATTAATGATATATAATTTTTATTTAGGGAATAATGTTTAACTGTTTATCAACATAAAAAAACCATTTTTTCCTAATTATCTGATTAAAATCATAAACAAATAAGCAATTATACATTTTAGATACTTTCAGATTAACTATATTATTCATTAAAATTACGGAAGAACCTTCTTATATTTTAAACCCGATAACGAGAACATCATCTATTTGTCTAAAGTCTCCTTTCCACGCTTCAAATGTTTTATCTAATATTTCATTTTGCTCATTTAAACTTTTATCATTTATTTTCACAAAATATTGTTTTAATCTTTTAGAATAAAACTTCTTTCTTGGCATACCACCAAACTGATCGGCATATCCGTCTGAGTATATATAAAATGTATCTCCTTTTTTTATTTCTATAAAATTATTTCTAAAAAGTTTTTCGTCATAAGAAATACCTATTGGCATAATATCTCCTTTATATTCAATAATTTCATTATCTCTAACTATTATCAAAGGGTTTTGAGCTCCAGCAAACTCCATTGTCATATTTTCCTTATCAACTATACATAACGCCATGTCCATACCATCTTTGGCTTCGCCCTCTTTTCCTGTTTGGCGTAACGAGGTTTTAACTTTTATTCTTAACTCTTCTAAAATATCATTTGCTTTTAACTCCTTATTTCGGTGTTCGGCAATAATTTGATTTAAAAAAGCAATTCCTAACATACTCATAAAAGCACCAGGAACTCCATGACCTGTGCAGTCGGCAGCTGTTACAATAAGCTTATTACTTTTTTCGGCAGCCCAGTAAAAATCACCACTTACAATGTCGCGAGGTTTAAATAAAACAAAATGTTCGGGTAAATAAGATGCAATAATTTCAGTTGGTGTTAAAACTGCTTCTTGTATTCTTTTAGCATACATTATACTTCCTTTAATATGCTTATTTTGCTTGGCTATTTCTTTTTCTGCTTTTTTTGCTTCTGTAATATCTGTTTCAATAATTACTAATTTATCGGCATGCCCTTCGGTATTTAATGTAGGCGAAATTGTTGTTTGAAGCCATTTTTCAATACCCTTACGTGTTTTTATTAAACTCTCATAACTTATTGATTCTTTTGTTCTTATACATTCAGCAATAATTTCAGAAATATCAGGATTTGAGCTTAATTGTTGTATTGACTCTCCTAATTCATTTTGTAAAAGTTGCAATGTGTAACCGTACATTCTAGTAAATCCGGCATTTAGCCACTCAAATTTACCCGAAACATTAAGTATTGCAACAGCATTGGATGTTTCACTTGCAACAATTGATAATTTTGCAAGCGTTTTATTAACAGCTTCTAACTGAACTGTTTGTTTTTCTATTTCTTCTTTTTGTGCGGCTAATAACTTATTTTGCTTTTTCTTTATTCTATAACTTCTAAAAATAAAAAATACTAATATTAATATTACTGTAAACAAAAAGCCAAAAATTGTAAGTGCATTTTGCTGTGTTCTAATAATTCCTGTTTGTGCTGCTATTTCTAGTTTTTGTTTTCGTATTTTACTTTGCCGTTCTTCTATTTCTGAATTTTGTTTGTCAAGAACTTTTGTTTGTTCTTCATAAACTATTTTTTGTTCTGTTAGTTTTTGATTTTGAAGTTCAATAGCTAATTCTTTTTCTTTTAGTACTAATATTTTTGCGGCTAGCTCTTTTTTACTTTTTTCCGCTTTTGCTAAAATGACTTTCAGCTCTTGTTTTTGTACATTTATTTTATGTAATTGTGATTCTATCTCTTTTTGATGACGAGATATTTTATCTTTTTGTAGAACAATCTTTTTTGTTTGATATTTTAATTTTAATTCTTGCATTTTAAGCTCTTCTCTCTGAGCTCTAACTTTTTCTCTTTCTTCTTTTAAACTTTTTTCTGATTGTTTGTAAAGGTAATGGTCGTCTATAACTATGGCTGAAGAATGTAATATTGCTTTATCATTAAGTAATACGCCATCGTCAGACATGTTTCTAATATTTACTTCAAAAGTTATTTCGTTATTTTTTTTTATTAGATTAAGCATTACTGATTTTTTTTCATCCCAGCCGTCAGTTATTAATACTATGTTTTTTATTGCTGCTTTGTCTAATATTTCTTGTAAATCATCATTGTATTCTTCGCCTACATATAATAAATCCATATCAAACTCATCTATTACATCTATACTTAATAAATAAACGGGTTTAAAAGATTTTCCATAAGGATATTTTTTTTTTTCGTATTTTTTAAGTGTCTTCATTATATATTTTGAACCACCCAAAATACCAATAGTAAAATTTTCTACACCGCTATTCCATTTTAAATATTTTGGAAAACTGTATAATAAATCTACTTTTTCTTTATCATAATCTTTTTCTGTTTTTTGTGCATAAATAGAGCTGTTTGCAATAAGAAAAACAGAAAGTAGTATAAGCAAGTTATATTTTTGTAAAATCTTAAACATATTTTGTATAATATTCTTTAACAGCAAAGATGCAAATTTTTTGCCACTTTATAAGTTTTTGGTAAAAAAAAAACAGCAGAAAAGCTTAATTTTTAGCTAACTGCTGTTTTTTTAATCAAATTGGTACAATAATTTAGTAAATTATTGTTTACAAGTTGTTATAATCATTGACTTTTACATTTATTTTCATGAAAAAACACAATTTTAAAAATAGTTTAATAAAAGATTATTTTTCTTTAAAAAATATAATTTAGTCCAATATAAAGTCCGCTTGAACCATCTTGAGCTTTTGCCGCCATACCATAATCAACTGCAATTATAAAATTTTCGTTTAATGCAAAGCGAATTCCTGCTCCATAACTTATATGAACTGATTCGTCTTCGTACTGTAATGTATTTATATTTTCTTGTAAAGTATTTCCATAAGAAGCAGTTACACCTGTTAAGTCAACATCATAAGGATTTGTAACTATACCCGCATCAACAAAAGTATTTAATGCTATATATAAATTTTGGTTGAAAATTACAGTATTTATAAATTTATAACGAAATTCAAAATTACCCATTGCAAAACCATCACCAACAACTCTATTTCTCATTATTCCTCTAAGATTTTTACTTCCTCCTAAACCGTCTTGTGTTTGTTTTGAATCTACAAAAAATGGTAGCATATAATAAGGTGTTTCTCCAGATATTTTTGATTGATAACTTAAACGGTATGCAAAAGTTAATTTCTTTGGAAATATTGTGAAGTATTGTCTGTGAGTAATATTTATACGAGAAAAAGAATAATCGTTACCTAAAAAACCTAGTGCATTTAAGTAAATTATTTCTGACCAAATACCTGAATTAGGGTTTGCTTCATTATCTCGAGTATCGTAAACTAAACCTACTTTAAATAGATTAACGTTTCCGCCGTCTTTTTGGTCATCTTTTATTACGCCCCAATCTACATATTTATCATATAAAGTTGCTGTGTCTGGTAACATTGTTTCAGCATCTTGGTCTTCGTTAAGTGTTGCAATATCAACTGTACTAATATTAAAACCATAATGTGCAAATCCTGCCAGCCATTTTACTTTTTCATTTATTTGTTTGCCTTGAAATTCTGCTTTTAGTCTAACAAGCTCTCTTGCATGTCGGTAATATGCTCGTGTAATATATCCATCATCTTTTAGTAGGTCGTTAGCAAAATCGCTATTATACATAGCATTTGCCCCATTAAAGCCATAGAAATCCAAAGCTTGTTCTGTTAAAAAACTCGCTTCTAAATTAACTCGTGTATTAGGAATTAATGTCTTTGAATCGAATATTGCTTGCGTAACTCCACTTCCTTTTGTTGTTCGCGACCATTCAAAATATAATGAGTGATTATAATTTGGATAGTTAGTTCCGTCGCCAAAATGATAAATATTAGCTAAAGCTCCATATTTAAAGCCAGTATCTGTGTTATATGCTACAACTGGTATTGCTCCAAAGCTAAATCCTTTTTTCACGTTTTTTTGTTCAACTGAATCTTGTTGCGAAAATGCACCTGAAAATATAAATAATGCTATTAAAAAAGTGTAAAGTTTTTTCATATTTTTAAAAATTAAGTTAGTAAATTACCTTATAAATACAAACATATATAAATAAATGCGAAGCACCTACAATTTTATTAAAAAAATGAGCAGTCCTAATTTAGGTCAGAACATTTTATCTAACATATAGACATGTTTCATATCTATAAAAAATAGGTTACACTTTTCTTCGTGTTACTTTGTGAACTTTACTTTGTGAGACTTTGTGGTTAATTTTTATTTTTTTAATAACCACAAAGTGAAAAGTAAGTAATTTTAGAAGGGTAAAGTTTCTATGAAACATGCTAACATATAGTGCCTTTTCTCTACTCTCCTACTTTTTTATTTTATTTAATCTGTATTGCTTTAATATATTAGAATAATCGGTTAAAGTTTTATATAATTTTTGAATATCGTCTTGCTTTGCTTCTGGATATAGCTCATTTATTTGACTTATTGCATTTTTTATAACATTTTCGGCCTCAATATAATTATCTTTTGAAAAATTATCTGCCATTACTTTTAATGCTTGGTTCATTATTGCTATTGCATACAACTTCTTAAATTCTGCTTCAACTACAAGCTCAGGCATTTTATTGGAATTTTCCCATTTTAAATATTGTTTTTCTTCATAACTTACAATTTTGTCTAATTCATAATCAAAATAACTATACTTTATTATTATAGGGCTATTTTCAATAGTTTTATTAATGTTTTTTAAATCAAATTTTACAATTGCGAGTTTATTTAAACCTAAATAAATATTTTTAACATTAATATTTACTGTATTATTTTGTCCTTTTGTAAAGTTGAAACCATATAAATGACTAAAAACTATTTTATTATTGTAAGAAATTTCAACATTCAAATCTTTTGCCACAGGAAAAAGTAGCGATGATAATTCGTTTTTAAAAGTATTTTGCATTTTATTGGCTTCCTCAACGTGCTGAAAACTACCTCCGCCATCGTTTGTTAGCAGTCTTAAAAGTGGCTGATTATAATCTGATCCTACACCAATTGCAGAAATATATGCTCCTTTTGCATTATATTCTTTTGATTTATTTACTATAGTTTCCACTTCGGTAGAACCATAACCATCGGTTAAAAGAATAAGCTTATTTACTCCATCGGGGTTCATGTTTTTAAGAACCTCTTCGTATCCTAAAATCATTCCATTGTAAATATTTGTACCTCCACCAGAGTTTATACTATTAACAAAACTAATAAATATTTTTTTTCGTCCTTGCATTGCACCAGCCTCCATAAGTACTGCCGCGTCGGATTCAAAAAATATTAGCGATGCAATATCGTTTGGTCTCAAGGCTTCAATAAATTTTGTTAGTCCTATTTTTAATTCCTCCATTCTTCCATAACCTGCCATTGAACCACTTTTATCTATTACAAACGACAAATTTAATGGTGGTCCGTACTTATTATCTTTATCATTTGTAACCGCTATTCCTAATTCTAAAACTGCTTGTTTCGATTTTTTATTAATAATTTTATTTGCCCATTTTGTAAACACTCTTACTTTTTGGTTTCCTTGGGGCTGCGGATATTGTTTAGTAAGAAAATTATTAAACTCGTTTATTAATACATCCTCGATTGTAGGAATATATTTTTCGGGATATTTTAAGCGTGGATCTGGGTTATAAACTATGTGCATTTTACCCGAACCAATTCCTGCATTAAAAGTACTTGTTAAGTCTATAACATTTATGTCTTTCTGAAAATCTAAATCAATAAGATACTTTCTTTTTTTAGGCAGAAGAAAATATGCTTTTCCTTCATCATTAGTTTTTGATTTATAAACTTTTGCTGA
>JAOZLS010000394.1:0-2563 GCA_029934705.1 Bacteroidales bacterium
ATCGAAATAAATAATATTTCCAGCCAAATAATTACTACCAAACGATGGTTTAAATACAATTCGTCTTTTAAAATTTGTAATAACGCTACCTAATTCAGTATATTCTTCACCATTAAATAATCTTTTTGCAACATCGGCAAAATAAAATAAAGATGGTCTGTAGTTTGATAATTTCTCGCAGTTTACTTTTACAACATTTTCTATTTCGCTACTATCAAAAATTAAAGTAATTATGCCATTGTCGGCAAAAACAAAATATTGTTCTTTGGCTCTAGCAATCAAAAGGTCTTTATCATTGGTGAGTTCGGCATCTAGCCCAATAATATGAATAGTATTTGCAGGAAAATCGTCGAACCCATTTTTAAGGATAAAAGCACCCGACGTAATATTAAAATTATCCAATCCCGTTGCAAAGTCAATTATTTCTATATTACTAATATTTTTATACAAATATCCCTTCAGTCTTCCAAGGAAAAAGTCGCCAGATTTTCTATCAGAAATTAAAGAAATATAATTCATTGTTTTTATTATTAAAAAGAAATCTTTTTGTAAATATTAATATAAAATGTTGTTTATTTGCATCTGCAAAATTAGTTAATATTTATATAAAATGAGCGAAAAAAAAATATATTTAGACTCAAGTAATTTAATGGACTTTTATGGCTTGAATAATTCTAATATTGATAAAATAAAAGAGGCATTCCCAAAATTAAAAATAGTTGTGAGAGGTGATGAAGTAAAAGCACAGGGCGAACAAAGCGAACTTCACAAATTTAATATCTTTATTGAAAAAATTATTTCGCACTTAGCAAGATATAATAAATTAGATAAAGATGCAATTAAGCAAATATTTAATGATGAAGTTCAAGCTTTGCCAAAGGATAAAGATATTTTAATTTTTGGAAGAAAAGGGCAACCTGTAAAAGCCAGGACAGCAGGACAACGCAGGTTTATTGAGCAATATGATAAAAGTGATTTAGTATTTGCAATAGGACCAGCAGGTACAGGTAAAACATATTTAGCTATAACTTTAGCAATAAGAGCTTTGAAAAGGAACGAGGTTAGTAAAATAATTTTGAGTCGCCCAGCAGTTGAAGCTGGCGAAACACTTGGCTTTTTGCCAGGTGATATGAAAGAAAAACTCGACCCATATTTGCAAGCTTTATATGATGCTTTGCACGATATGCTACCAAATAAAAAGCTGGATGAATATATGGAAAAAGGTATTATCCAAATAGCACCATTAGCATATATGCGAGGTCGAACTCTTAGTAATTCCATTGTTATACTTGACGAAGCTCAGAATACAACAATAAACCAGATAAAAATGTTTTTGACACGAATGGGTGAAAACTCAAAATTTATTGTTACAGGAGATGTTACCCAAATTGATTTGCCTGATAAAAAGAACTCGGGGCTTTTACGTGTAAAAAATATACTTAATAATATTAAAGGTATATCATTTGTAATTTTTGATAAAAGTGATATAGTTAGACATCCGTTAGTGTCGCCAATTATAGATGCGTTTGAAAAAAATAATAACTAAATAAATCAGCCAAAGATGAAAGCAATTACAAAAACAAATTTTAATTTTCCAAAGCAAGTATCTGTTTATAAAGGTAAAGTGAGAGACGTGTATAACATTGATAACAATGTACTTGCAATGGTAGTCTCGGATCGTATTTCGGCATTTGATGCCGTTTTACCAGAAGGAATTCCATACAAAGGACAAGTTTTGAACCAAATTGCAGCAAAATTTTTAGATGCAACACAAGATATTGTTCAAAACTGGAAAATTTCTACCCCCGACCCTATGGTAACAGTAGGTATCAATTGTGAGCAATTTCCAATTGAAATGATTATTCGTGGATATTTAACAGGAAGTTCATGGCGTTCGTATAAAAAAGGTTCAAGAGAAATTTGTGGAGTTGTAATTCCTGATGGAATGCTTGAACACCAGCGTTTTGAGAAGCCAATTATTACCCCAACAACAAAAGAAGATCAAGGACATGATGAAGATATTTCAAGAGAAGAAATACTTTCTCTGGGAATTATTTCAAAAGAAGATTATGAGTTACTTGAAAAATATACTTACGAACTTTTTGAGAGAGGAACAAAAATTGCAACCGAAAAAGGACTTATTTTGGTTGATACTAAATATGAATTTGGTAAAAAAGATGGAGAAATATATTTAATAGATGAAATTCACACACCAGATTCATCAAGATATTTTTATGCAGATGGTTATCAAGAAAAATTTGATAAAGGCGAGCAACAAAAACAACTTTCAAAAGAATTTGTAAGAGAATGGCTTATGGAAAGTGGGTTTCAGGGAAACAAGGGAGAAGAAATTCCTGAGATGACACCCGAGATTGTAAATAAAATATCGCAAAGATATATTGAACTTTACGAAAAAATTACAGGTGAAACTTTTATTAAAGCCGATTCTGATAACTTACTAAATAGAATTGAAAGTAATATTTTAGGATATTTAGAGAAATAGTTTCGAGTTTCGAGTTTCGAGTTTCGAGTTTCGAGTTTCGAGTTTCGAGTTTCGAGTTTC
>JAOZLS010000394.1:2663-3877 GCA_029934705.1 Bacteroidales bacterium
GAGTTTTCAAAATGAAAACTCGAAACTTTTAATACTCTTCTTTTACACTTTCTATTAATTCAAATTTTGGTAAACCAGTTGAGTCTATTTTATATTTTAGTACATGATATTGATAAGTATGACCAGAACTAAAATGAAAAGAGATATCAGTCTTAATAATTACTTCTTTAATACCATCATTATTCAGGTCTTTAAAATATAATTTCCCAAAATCAGCTCCAATAGTCGGTCCCAATTTTATTTTGTTATTTGTTTTCAGAACAGGTGTGTAAGTTGTATATCTACTTGTTGCTCCTGGAGTATCCACTAGCCATTCGACTTTAGCAAAAGGATTTTTATTTATATATAGTAAAATTAAACCGACTATGCACAGTGTAATTAAAAATATGCTAATTATATAAATAATGTTTAGCTTATTTATTTTTTGTATATTAAGATTATCCATTGTAATACACTTTTTTAAATTTCCTTGCACAGTTTGTAAATTTGACAAAGCTTTGTAATATTACAAAAGTTCCTTTTTTTTTATTATAAATAGTTTTGCTTACATTTTTTATAATTTCATTTGCTTTATGATCCGAATTTATTTTTCCGTGAGCTATATATAAGGTGTCAATTTTCAGATTTTCAATTTTTTTCAAACTTTCAAGCATTATTTCTCGAAAAATAATAGGAAAAGGTAGGATGTATTTCCCATTGAGTTCTAAAATATTATCGGCAGCATACAATATCTTCTTTTTTTCGTGATATAAAGAAATGTCGTGTGCAGTGTGTCCTGGCGTAAAAACTGTTTTCCATTCGTCAAAAAAGGGAATTATACTATTATCATATAAATTATAATTTGCTTTGAGTTTTCTATTATACCACATTCTTGATGGTTTGTTATTAGATTTAAGAACAACATACCATGCTAATGCAATATCGATAACATGTTGTATGCCACCACAAATATCTGAATACCAGTTGTCCACAGTGTAATAGGCTGCGATAGGGATTTTGTGTTTTTGTCTAAAAATGTTAGCAGCTCCTGCATGATCTGGGTGCATGTGTGAAACAATAATTAATTTAATGTCGAAAATTCTTCGTTGTAAAGTACCTGTAACATAATTTATAATTACATCATAATCAGAGCGACAAGCACCATCTAAAATTAATATTTTGCTAGGATATTCAACAATAAAGATATTTTGAATCTTTCCTTTAATAGAATGAAT
>JAOZLS010000087.1:0-11573 GCA_029934705.1 Bacteroidales bacterium
ACATTATTTACTATTGCATCAAATACTTGTTTGGCTGAATTGTCAAATAAAAGTAATTTATCAACTGTTGGTATCGCTATTTCAATTTGCTTAAAATTACTTTTACTTATCTCTAAAAAAGTTGAACCATTAGCACGTTCAATAACTTGGTCCATATTTAATTTCAACCAGAACAACATAAATAAATTTGAGATTTCTTTATTACAAAGAATTGCAATATAACCTTGATTTATTGCTACTGGAATTTGTGTAATTGCTAAATATCCAATAGGTGCTCTTGATGATAATAATAATGTACCGTTTGGTAAAAGTCCTGAACTAATTTTAGCTAACCCCTTTTTTGTGATTTTTTTTGCAGTATTCAACAATACGGGTGTTGATATATTTGACAAATCTCTTGGTGATGTCCAATGAATATCACCATTCCAAAACTCTTCATTTTTAGTTCTTGGCGTAGTACCTCCTTTTATTGCAACCAAATCCCCAACTGTTTTCCATTCCCAACCCTCAGGCAATCCTTCTCCTTTTGGCAGGCACATTTCCCTAAAAAGTGTTTGTGCTGTTTCTTCAAGGGTTTGGTTCATTTGGCGGTTTAGCTCTATTTTCTCGTCTAAACTTGATAGAATTTCAGCTATGCGGCGTTGGTTTGTGAGGCTTTCCGGGGCAAAAAAAGTGTATTCACTAATTCTACTTGGCGAAGTATGTTTTACTGTAGAGCCTGTTGCCGAACTTACAATAAACTGTTGATAATTATAAGTTCTTAACAACCAGTATAAATAATCTTCCGAAAATATATCAGTTTTAAATTTGACTAAACCTAATCTTTGGTTATGTAAATATTTTTCATTATTATATGGTTTTGGTATTTTAACTGCATACCCTAAAGTATCACCATTTTTACTTAAATCAGTCATTGTTACCAAAATATCATTTTCATTTAAAATGTATTTTGGCGGATAATCATCTGTATCATAGTATTTGAATTTATCTGATTTAAAGCCACCTCCAATTTTAAAATTACCTGGTGATAAAACAATGTTTTTTGTTTTAACTGTATCCATGTGCTTACCTTTGAATGCAAATCCATGAATTACATCAATCAAATCCCCCAACTTATATTCTTTCCACCCCTCTTTAAAACTCATAGCCATCAATTTTTTTGTTTTCCATTTTTTGTTTAGCTTCAATTAGTGCTGAGTGCAGTTTTTGTTCCAACAGGTGTTTGGGCGGTAGTTCTGTCCAGTATTCGGCTACCATAATTCCGTCTTTTTTCATATTTAATAGTTGTACCTGTTCTGCACCAGCTTCGGCACAAAAAATTAAACCAATTGGTGTTTCTTCGCCTTCTTGCTTTTCGTATTTATTTAGCCAGTTTAGGTAAAGCTCCATTTGCCCTTTGTAGGCAGCTTTAAACTTACCAAGTTTTAACTCAATAGCTACTAATCGTTTCAATTTTCTATGATAAAACAAGAGGTCTAGATGGAAATCGTCGCCATCTATTATCATACGTTTTTGTCGGTCGATAAAAGCAAAGCCTTTGCCCATTTCCAAAATAAAAAGCTCCAATTCTTTAATAATGGCACTTTCGAGGTCGTTTTCCAGATAGCCGTCTTTTAATCCTAGGAAATCAAGAAAATACGGGTCTTTAAATGAGTGTTGTAATTGAGTTTCGGAAAGCGAATGTTTTACATCGGCAATTTCTGCCCTTTCAAAGGCTTTTCGTTCTATTTGTCTTTGTAACTCTCTCTTACTCCACAAATTTTCGGCAGTTTGCTGCACATAAAATTGTCTTGCATCTTCTTTTTTTACAGAAATAAGTGTAATAAAATGTGTCCAACTCAATTGTGTCACCAGTGGTGACACAATTTGAATATTAGGGAAAAGTTCGGCAAACTGCATCATTCTACGCAAGTTACGTGTTTCAAAACTTTTACCGTACTCCTGTACCAATTGTGCCGACACTGTCGAAACAATTTGTTTTCCGTATTCAGCTCGTTGGTTTTGCAATACCTCATTGTTTATGCGTTTGCCAATGTGCCAATAGGTTAAAGTTAGGGCTGTATTTACCTGAACGACTGCTTGCTGTTTCCCTCTATCAATCAGTGAACGTAAATCGTTCAGCAAATTACCAGAATTATTGTTTGTACTTTTTATAAGTTCACTCATTATAATTTTATTTCAAAACCTATTGATTTTAAATTTTCCTTTATCTGATTTTCCAGTTTACTGCTTTTGCTGAATTGTTCGGCTAATTTAGTAGTTAGCGTATTCATTTTATCAGCAAAAGGTATTCCGTCATCTACTTCGGCTTCTGTTCCTACGTATCGCCCTGGTGTTAAAACATAATTGGCTTCTTTTATTTCTTCGGTGGTTGCCGCTTTGCAATAACCTGCAATGTCTTTGTATTTAGACGCATGACCATGCGTCTCTACGGTACGCCAATTGTGGTAGGTATCGGCAATTGATTTAATATCTTCATCTGTCAGTTGTCGGTTTCGGCGGTTTATCATTTGCCCCATATTTCGGGCATCAATAAATAGGATTTCTCCTTTTCGGTTTTCTCTATCGCGTGAAAGAAACCATAAACAAGCGGGTATCATGGTATTGTAAAATAACTGAGAAGGCAGGGCTACCATACAGTCAACCAGTCCTGCTTCTATCATATTTTTGCGAATTTGACCTTCGCCACCTGTGTTGCTTGTCATGCTACCGTTTGCCAAAACAATTCCTGCTGTTCCTTTGGGGCTAAGTTTATGTGCAAAATGCTGTAACCAACCGTAGTTGGCATTTCCAACAGGTGGTACGCCGTATTTCCAACGCTGGTCGTCACGTAATTGTTCGCCGCTCCAATCGCTTACATTAAAAGGTGGATTTACCAGAATATAATCTGCTTTTAGGTCGGGGTGTTTGTCTTGCAAAAAAGTGTCGCCAACTTCCATTTGTGCATCAATGCCACGTATGGCAAGGTTCATTTTTGCCAATCGTAAAGTAGTCGGGTTGCTTTCTTGCCCGTAAATAGAGAGGTTTTTTATTTTTCCGCCATGAGCGGATATAAACTTTTCACTTTGTACAAACATTCCACCACTTCCACAACAGCCATCGTAAACCCGTCCGTTGTAAGGCTCTATCATCTCAACTAATAGTTTTACAATACTTGCAGGAGTGTAGAATTGTCCGCCACGCTTTCCTTCGGCATCAGCAAACATTCCTAAGAAATATTCATATACTCTACCCAAAAGGTCTTTACTTACGTGTCCATCTTCGGCAAAACCAATTGTTCCTATTAAATCAATCAGTTCGCCAAGTCGTTGTTTGTTTAGGTCTGGGCGAGCATATTCTTTAGGCAAAACACCTTTAAGACTTGGGTTTTGCTTTTCTATTGCATCCATTGAATCGTCAACAAATTTTCCAATTTCGGGTTGTTTGGCTCTATCTTGTAAATATTTCCAACGTGCAGTTTCGGGAACAAAGAATATATTAAATTGCAAATACTCGTCTTTATCTTCGGGGTCAGCACCTTCAAATTCACCTTCTCCTTTTTCCAATTTATTGTATAATTCGCTAAACGCATCAGAAATGTATTTTAGGAATATCAACCCTAATACAATATGCTTGTACTCAGCTGCATCCATATTACTACGTAGTTTATCAGCCGTTGCCCAAAGGGTTTTCTCTAGTTCGTTATTTTGTTCTTTTACCAAAGGTTTCTTTTTCATTTATGTTATTTTGTATTTTAAAAGGTGAATGTATAGTTTTTTGCGATGTTTTACAAGATTATTATAAGTTTTCTGTAGTCCATTTTTTAAATCCATCAATTTCAGAAATAAATTCAATAATTCCATTTACTACAGCTCCTTCATCATAAGTTATAAGAGAGGGTAGTTCATAACTTTTTAAAGGCGTATTAACAGTTCCCCAGATTGTATTATATTCTCTGCCTTTCCCTTTTATTAATTCAATTGTGCAATTGTCAACTTCAGGAAATCTGTTTTTGTTGTTTTTAAGAAAATCATATTCTTTTTGAGAAAGAATCCCTGAAATTCGTAGTCTATGATTTCTGTTGTTATTCCAAATAAAAGCGGAGTAATTATTTTTAGAAGTTTGTATATCTAAATGTGATGATTTTGTTTTTACTTTAATTCTATCTCGTAAATTTTTATTGAGAGTTTCTATAACATAATCAAGCCAATTAGTTCCTTCGTTTTCAGGTGTTTGATTTTTAGTCCTTTGATTTTCAATTCTTTTATTAAAAGAAATATTTAAATATCTTTTACAAAAATCAATTATTTCATTATACTCTTTTTCTGTCTCAGTTGCGTAAGCTGTTTCTAAAGAATTAATTTCAGAACTTAACAATAAATTCATTGAAGAAATGATAGCATATTTTTCATTCAAATAAAGTTTTGCATGTAAATCAGGGATTGCAGTATATCTGAATCCCAACCTGTTAAGCTCATCAAAAGATCTTTGATTCGTTTTATCATCACGAATTATAAAGTCAAGAGGGATTCTTCTTGATGCTAAGTTTTCAAATTTCTTAAGAAGTTTGTACCAACCTGATATTTTCACATAAGGTGATACAATAAAAACAAACTTATCGCTTTCTTCAAATAAAGTCATTATTTTACTCGATATCTCACTTGGTTTAATAAATTTCATATTACTTAATTATATTTTAATTCCTGTTTAATCCGTGTACTTTAGAACCTAATTTTTGTTTATATAATGCTTCTATTTTGTCAATCTCTGGTTTTGTAATATTACTTGGCAGTGTTTGCAAAACAGAATAAGAAAAGTTCTTATGATAACTAATATCTTTATTGCACAGCTCTTCTAATGCTTTGTTTGCTCCATGATAATTTGTTGCATAATCTGTCCAACGCTGCCAAATCCCCTTCTTTCCGTTTGCAGACCCTATATATTGGTTCCCTGTTTTGTTATCAAGAATTAAGTATATACCGTTTACAGATGACAAATTGTTTTTCCAATCTTGATTTGCATCAGGGTTATTAATAAGCCTATGAAGTTCATCGAAGCTTAAAACAAAATTTAATAAACCTGGGAATTCGCCTAAATAACCTTCTGGGAATATTTGTATAATTTCTTTCTTTTGTAGATGATACCATTGATGCCATGATAATGCACTACCTCCCCAATCAATTACTATTCTATTTGTAAAATAATTAAATTCATCAAGTTGAATTAAATTATAATGAAACTTATTTGACTTTTTTGTAATGCCTAAAACTTTAAATACACCAAAGAAAACAGACTTTGTACTCTCTTGCCCTATAAATGAAATAATATAATCACAATCTTTAAAAATATTTTTATCCTGCTCCTTTTGGTATTCAAGCAATTTTGCTCTATCCTTAATAACATCTCTGTATTCCAACCTATTATCCTTATGCCTGACCATCTTTACTCTCTTTGAATTTTTGAAAATATCAGTTTTAAGATTTAATATTTCTTGTAGTGTAATCATGATTTATTTGTTTAAATTTATTAATTTCCAATCAGCATAACTTTGGTTTTCTATCTATTAATGGTATATACCATCGTTTTATTTTAAGGAATATTGGAATTGTTTTTTTTCGTATTCACTCACTTTTTCAGACAATTATATATTTATAACTATACGACATAAAGTCGTTTACTTTTTCAAATCATGTTAACTAGTCCTTTTTGACTGACCTATAAAAAAATGATTATAATAATATAGTTCTTTTAATCTTTTGACATGAATTTATAGATATTTTCGTATCCGGGATACTCTTTATTAAATTTATCCAATAATTCTTTCTCTAATTTTTTTGCACTTTTCGCATCTGCTTCTTTAAAAGCTGTTCCGGAATTTACTATCTTTCCCTCATAAAATGATTTGGGGATATA
Source organism: Bacteroidales bacterium (assembly GCA_029934705.1). Classification (GTDB taxonomy): domain Bacteria; phylum Bacteroidota; class Bacteroidia; order Bacteroidales; family JAADGE01; genus DZBS01. The sequence goes on from JAOZLS010000087.1 coordinate 5,893, forward strand.
TGACTCAAATTCTTTTGCTATTGCATTTGAATATGTGATTATTATTTGATCCGTCGCTCTGGTTAAACCGATATAGCTTAGGTGATTACAGCTACTGAAATCATTGAAAATATTTGAGAATGGTAAAAGAACACAATCGAACTGTAAGCCCTTTGAACTATGATAAGTCATAATATTAATATTCTGTTCCTTTGAAAAGTCAAGTTTATCGACACTTTTATACTTGTAAGACACATCTAGACCGTTTTCGTTCAGAAAATTATATAAATCCATTATTCCATAATCATAAGCCTTTTCATTATCAGGATAAAATGTACTTGAAAATTCCGAAGAATCATTTTTTTTAATTAAGATACCTATATTATTAAAAGTCGTTTTATATAAAAAAAATTTAATCCATTCTATTTCTTTCTTATAATGATCAAAATAAAGAACTTGAGGAATAAAACCTGAAGAGAAATTTGAATCTTTGATTGAGAAATCTTTGTAAACATGTTTAATAAAGTCTGAGTTCTCTTTAGATATGCGGAAATTATTTTTGAGTTCATGAAAAGTAAATCCATTTAGTGAAAGAAGCTCATTATTTTCGACTGTTTTCTCTTTTTCCATGTTTTGTTTATAGAGCTTTTGTTCAAGGTCGCCAAAAAGATAAATTCCTTTTTTTGCTTTATCTTGAAGACTCAAAATAAAATTAAAAGATAAATCCTGAAATTCATCAACAATTATAATATCAAACGTATCAGTTCTAAGACGGTTCCATTCAGACACATAATAAACATTTATATTATCAGTTTCATATTGATTAATGTATGATTTAATAAAATGGCTTAATGTTTTTGTATATACCAAAATAGCAACAGAGCTTTCTTTTGAATGCCTCATTGCTATATGGCATGCTAAAAGAGTCTTTCCGGATCCGGCACAACCTGAAATTACAGAATTTGGTTCATATATATATATATCATTCTGTTTGTCAGACCAGACAGGTTTTGTTATAAATTGGTTCATAATTTTTTAATATCAAAATAAGAAGTTGAAACAGAGACTCCTTTTACTACAATTCCTAATTGATTTTTACTTCCAAAAAAAGCAATTTGTATTTTATTATAATTAATTAATCTTTTCATTTTCTAGGGAATTCATTTTTGCATCTGTCTTCATTGCATAAAACACTTGCTGGGGTTTCGGCAGCTGTCAAACTAATTATATTTAATAGACTAGATGATTCAGTAATATGAAAAAAATCAATTTCTCCTGCCATCCCAAAGTTAAAATTGCTGTGATTATTGCCTCGATGCGAAATTATTGTAACGTTATAATACATGTAATTTATTGAATATGCATAGTAATAATTGAAATTACCAATTGTAGCTTTGAAAACTTTTATTCCGTTATTTTCTTTCACTAAAAGTTTTGACCCGCCAAGTTCTGAGAGGAAATTATTGGCATAATAAAGACAATTACATGTTGGACTATTGGATGTAAAATCAGCAAAGTTTTCTATTTCATTTAATAATGAAAAATAATTTGTTTTTGCAATAGACTTTTCTTCAATATAATTTTCAAAATTTGTTTTCAAGTAATTTACTTCTATATTAATATCTTGTATTGAAGACTTCAAATCATCTACATTTGTTTCCCAATCATTTTTTTCTTTATAAATCCTTTTCAGTCTTGAAAGCTCATTTGAAAATTCACTTAAATCTTGTGAAAATGATATATTATTAATGCCTATTATTAATAAAATTATGAGGCTAGTTTTTTTCATGTTCAATATTATTAGTTTATAAATTTCAATTCGACTCTTCGGTTTTTTGATTTTCCTTTTTCTGTATCGTTTACAGCAATCGGCTTTGTGTCTCCGTATCCTATAATTGTAATTAACTCTGAATTAACGCCTAATGAAATAAGGAAATCTTTAACTGCTTGGGCTCTTTTGTTCGATAATTCCAGATTATGCTCTTTAGTTCCTGTATTATCCGTGTGTCCGGATATTTCAACTTTAATATTATTACTTTTAATAATATTGGCAACACGCATTAACTCAGGCAGAGATTCAGGAAGAAGTTTATCTTTATTTATAGGGAAAAATAAATTATTTACGGGAACAGCGAGCCCATCATCAATCATTTGTTTAAAAGTTACCATTTTAATATCTTCGTCAACTTCAATTGGTTTATTTTCAGTTCTTAAATCAATATTGTTTGAAATTGGAAAATATTCATCAGTATCTATATAATAACCATAAATTTTACCAAGAGGCAGAACAATAAAAAAACTTCCGTCTTTAGGATTGCTAGTGCATTCACCAACGGTTTTACCAGTTTCCAAGTCTTCCCATCTAATAATACTTTCGATAGGATTATTGTTTTTATCAACTAAATTTCCCGAGATAGTTGCAACAAAACCCGGTCGAAGATATGTAGGTAGATTTACTGTGTAAATATCATTAACTTCACTTGTGTTTCCTGCCGAGAAATATGCAATATCGCCGTCGGTTGAAACTTTGTAGCCCCAATCTTCACCTATGGAATTTATTTCTTTACCCATATTTATGGGTTCGCTCCATTCTGTCCATAAACTGTCGTTAAGTCTGGTTGATTTAAAAACATCTAAACCTCCCAAGCCTCCGTGCCCGTTTGATGAAAAATATAAAGTTTTCATATCTGAATGAAGATATGGAGATCTATCTGAATTTCGTGTATTTATTGTTGAGCCCAAATTAATAGGTTCACTCCACCCGTATTCTGTTTGCAAGCAAATGTAAATATCCATATCAGTATCAATTACATTTTGCCCTCCTTCTCTTTTGGATACGAAAATTATGGATTTGCCATCACTTGTAATCATTGCATCAGCTTCCCAGGAGTCTGTGTTAATTGGTGCGGGGAAAGCTTCAATTTCACTCCATCCAGAATAAGTTCTGTTTGAGAAATACAAATCACCATTTTTGAAAATAAGCATTTGATTACCGTCTGTTGAAACAGATTCAGGAGCATCGTGACCAGAAGTACATAATTCACTGATGATTTTTGATGATTGCCAATTTCCGTATTTATTTTCAGAATAAAAAATGTCCTCACCGGATAAATTATCAGTCCTATTTCGCCCGCAAAAATATAAATATTTATTATCTGCAGATATTACAGGGGAATATTCTCCACCTTTTTCAGTATTAATTTTTTTACTGAGATATTTGGTTTTTATGTTAGAGTCGGATAATGATAATATTTCTAAAAGGTTATTGACCTTTTTATTCTTTTCTCCAAAATATTGCTTGTAATAATTTACCGATTTTATTGCTTCTTTCCATTTTTTGGATTTAATAAGCGGTTCTACGATAGTTATAAGAACCATAAATGCTAAATCTTTTTCAGCAGCCGCTTTTATATATTCTATATATTTATCCTTTAAAGTTGATTTGTAACCTTTGTCTAATTCCAAATCGATAGCAGTTAAAGCAATTTCATAATCAGAATTAAGTATATCGTTAAATGGAAACTTATTAAATGAATCGTAGAATTTTTGAAATGTACTAGGGTATCCATCACGAGTATAATTTTTATAAAAATGATGCCATGCACTATCATTCAAAACGTTTCCTTTAGTGTTTTCTGCTAAATATTTTAAACCTGTAAAGTCATCTTTGTTTACCGATAAATGATATAAAGTGTCAATAATTGCAGATTTATAACGATTCTTTTTATTATTCTCTAAAAAATAAATATTACTCTGAATATTTTTCACTTTTACATTCTCAAAATAATATAGCTTATCATGCTCATAATAAGCTTTTTTGTATAATTTGCTATTTGGGTATGAATTTAAAAATGATTTGAATGCCGAAGATCTATTTTTATTTTTTGCGATATTAAAGGCTAAATTGTCTCTCAAAGTTATAGCTTTGTTATGTTCTTTTGCCAAAGGATATTTATCAATAAAATATTGATAAAACTTAACAGTATTTATAGTTTTAGATTTTTTAAAAGCAAGTTCATTTCTCTTATTTGTAGCTTCATTAATCTCATCAGAGTATGGATAAGTGTCTATAAATGACTGGTATGATTCAATGCTATTGATTTTACACGCATTTTTGTATGCAATTTTGTTTCGGTTAATTAAAGCTTTTTTAGTTAAAGAAGTATTATCTGTAAATTTTTTTATAAAATGATTATATCCTTCTATAGTATTCTTGTTTTCATAAACAGTAAATGCATTGTTGCATATTTTTAATTTTTGGTTTTTGATAATAATTAAATTAATACCACGTTTTTTGTACTTGTCAGATGCTTTTTCGTCTAGTTTCTCAAATAGATTTTCCATTTTTACTGAATAATAATATGCAGTATCTACATTGAATTTTTCATATTCAGGGATATTAAATATTACTGACATATCATAATTTGCATTGATATTGTCGGGCTTTTTGTCATAATTTTTGAGTATTTTAATTAACGCTTTACTGTATTTTTTCTTTTCAATAAGCTTATCATAGCTAAATTGGGCATTACTCTGTTTGAAAACAAACAACAAAACAATTATAAAGAAGTATTTATTTTTCATATATTGGATTAATTAGAAATGTTAGAACAGGATATATTTAATGGCGTAACTTCTTGAATAAATTTACAATAATAAACAGAGTTAACCCCAGAAAATAAATTTCTCAGAGTTGCTGTTTTGAAGTTTCTTATTTTATTGTATTCACTCATTTTTTCAGACAATTATATATTAATAACTATACGACATACAGTCGTTTACTTTTTATTTAATAAAATTCAGCGTTGGGCGCTGTAAGATTGTCTGAATAATCTTTTTCGGTATATAAAAGTATAAATTATTATTATAAATAAAAAACTTTTTTAGGTTTATAAAATAGCAGGAAAATAAATTGCTTTTCTAAATCATATTAACTAGGTCTTATAGACCAGACTATAGATATTAGCAAAAAGCATTAGCGAATATTTTAAACTTAATAACTCTCAAATGAATGATGTTTTACGAGAAGTAAAAACGGCTGTGAGTAATTGGTCAAACATTACTGAGCAAATTAGTATATTTCGACAGGAACAGGAGTTGATGAGTGGTTTTTTCTTGGTTTAAGAGGATAATATATTATTTTAAATCCAACCTATCTTTTTTAGTTTTGCTTCGTTTTCTGCATTATAAAGTATTGAATTTACTATTTGTTCTGCATCAAAATCTTTCATTGCCATTTCTCGGAACTCTTTATCACCTGATATTGTTGATATTACTTCGCCTTCTGCTTGGTTTTCAAGATATAAGAATAAGTCGTATTCATCTTCAAATAGCTTTATAGTGTTATATTCATAAGAGCCTTCATTTTCAATAATTGAAACTGTTTTATTTTCATAATCCCATTTTGCATTTTTCAAGATTGTTTTTATTAATTTTTCAGCGTCTTCATCCCATGGCATTTTACCACTATCGCCTATTTCTTCAAAATCATAATCAATTAAAAACTTCTCAAATTTTTTCCAAATAACATTTAATGTTGGTTTTCCCGAATCATTATACATCATGCCGTTGAAATTCCTATTAATACTGTCATTGTTATCTGACTCAACTAATTCATCAAAACTTTTAATTTTAACTTGTCTTTTTAATATTTTCAGTGCAAATTCTCGTTTAATTGAAATTGTTTTAGCATATCCATAAAG
>JAOZLS010000087.1:11583-12214 GCA_029934705.1 Bacteroidales bacterium
AAAGATATTCATTCTTATCTTTATTTTTAAAATCAATTTGTAAAGGAACGGAACTTATAGTAATGTCATCTGTATTAGTATGTATAAACATTTGATATGTAACATAAACCAAACTTCGTTTTACATCTTCTTCTATATTAGAACTTAGCTCATTTTTCACGCAATTATTAAAAATTTGAATATGATTGTTAGCTAATACTTTTAAAGTTCCGTCTGAAATACGATAATCATTAAATTTTGACAGCATTTCTATTACAGTTTCAAATTGCTCAGGTTTATTTATAGGTTTCTTACTTGGAACAGTGAATGTATTATTGCTACTATCAAATAATTTCATTAAATTGTCATTATAAGAGAATTTTTCAGTATTCATACTTTTATTATATTCATACATTACGAACCAATTGTCGGAAGCACGATTTTTTTTATCGTAAAAATATAGAATTACTATTTTTTGTTGTTCATGATATTTGCTTTTTATTTTTTTTAGTTTATCAGCTTGACTTTGAATCTGTTTTTCAAATTGGTCTTTTGTAAATATTGCATCTACTAAAAAGTATTGAAATGTTTTTGCACTTAATGGTGTGTCTTGTTTTTTTTCATTAAATTTTGTGAGTTTTATTTCATCATT
>JAOZLS010000395.1 GCA_029934705.1 Bacteroidales bacterium
ACAGTTATTTTCTTGGTGCTAATGTATTACAAGATTTACATTACAATGTATTTGAAACAAAATCTGGCAGTTTTATTGATACTTTGATAATAAGAAATAATATTATTGAAAAGGGAGGTTATGGAATTATTATTTCTCCTCAAAGTAATCATATTTCTATAAATAACAATATTATTTCAAATTTTAATAAAACCGGAATATCTGTTAATAATGTTCCGTATAGTGAAATTTATGAAAATCAAATTAGTTCAACAAAATCTAATTTAACATTGACAGGTATTTCTACAACGAGTTTTTATAACATATCTGGTAGTATTTTTAATAATACAATTAATTTAGAAAGCGCACAAACAGCAATTGCTATTAGCGTTTCATTGTCAAAAAACGATTTTGAAATTTTTAATAACTTTATTTATCTAAAATCGAATCTTCCATGCATCGCTATACGACTTAATAATGCTATTAACGTAACCGCTGTTCATAATACAATTTTTATAGAATACAATGGTATTGCAGATGGTGCATTTATTGAACTTTTAGGGACACATTCTTTAAATAAAATTCAAAATAATATATTTATAAATGAAGGAATCGCATTTCCTGTTCATATTATAAGTTCAACATTAGGGGGTGATTTAATTGATTATAATACTTATTATTCTACAAATCCAGTATTTGCACATTTTGGTTTTAATACTTATTATTCTATGTCTGAATGGCAAACTGCTACTAACCAAGACCTGCACTCACAATTTCAGAACGTTTCCTTTACATCAACTACCGATTTACATTTGCAAACAGGACAAGATTTCTTAAAAGTAAATAACCCACTTACCCAAGTAACAAGCGATATTGACGGCGATTTGCGAAATACAACCAATCCATACACAGGAGCTGATGAAATTGTGGCTTCGGTTAATTGCAATACAGCCAATAAACAATCGGCAATATGGTATTTTGGACAAAATGCTGGGCTAGATTTTAATACAGAACCACCAACGATTTTAACTGACGGAAAAATAAACACTATGGAGGGTAGTTCTGTGGCGAGTAACGAAAATGGAGATTTATTATTTTATACCGATGGTGTTTCTGTTTGGGATAAAAACCATAATCTAATGCCAAACGGAACAGATTTATATGGACACTCATCAGCTACACAGTCGGCAATGATAATTAAACATGAAGACAATCCAAATTTATACTATATTTTCACGACAAATGCCTCAGATGAAAGCAGTGAAAATGGTTTTTGTTATTCTGTTGTAGATATAAGTTTAAATTCAGGCTTAGGTGAAGTTTTGTCTGTTTCAAAAAATACATTATTATTTACAGAAACATCAGAAAAAATTACCGCATCACTTCATGCTAATGGCAAAGACATTTGGGTTTTTTCTCGTAAAGGACAAACTAATCAATGGTATGCTTATTTGCTTACCGAGAATGGAGTTTCAACTACGCCCGTAATTTCTTCGGCAGGATTAAGTGGATTTTTTGGCTATGGACAAGCAAAAACATCACCAAATAATAGCCTTATAATGAGTGCAGATATTAATATCGAAAATCTTAATTCAGAAACGCAAGTTGAATTTTTCAGCATAAACAGAAATAACGGAATATTACAATCTGTCGCTATTTCGCCAAGTTTTCAGGATTGTGCTTTTTATGGTGTAGAATTTTCGTCGAGCGGAGAGTTTGCTTACTTGCATCTTACAAATTATATGACATGGAACAGCAAAATTTTTCAGGTAAAAATAATAAACAATATTCCGGACTTTTCAACAATGCAGCAAATTGGAGTATTAAGTTACCCGACCAGTAGTAATACAATACGCTCTGGTGCTTTGCAAATAGCACCCAATGGCAAAATATATGTAGCAATGATTAGCCAATATTTATCGGTTATTAACAATCCAAATGAAGACGGAAGTGCTTGTGATTTTTCGTTAAATGCAATTAATCTTTCGCCCAAAGCATCAATAGAAGGTTTGCCAACGCTTTTTCAAACATTCAGAATAGGTAATTCTATTTTTACAGAAGGTGATAACTGCACAAAAATAAGAGAATTCTCAACCGAAAATTCCGTCTGTATTCAATCTGCTCTTTGGGATTTCGGTGATAGCCAAACAAGCACAGAGCTACAACCAACTCATATTTACACAAATGCAGGAATTTATACCGTAACTTTAACTATTACTTACACCGATAATTCAACAAAAATAATAACAAAAGAAATTACCATTTACGAAACACCAACACAAATAACAATTTTTCATGATTAAACTTTTCAAAATATGAATAGCAAGACAATTTTTATTCTAATTTTAACAATTATTTCAAGTTTGCCTACATTTTCGCAAAGTTCAGAAAGTCCTGATACAGTTTGTGTTGCAAGTGATGTGTATTATAAAATACCAAACCCAATTGTAAGTTCAACTTATACTTGGGGAATTTACAACAACGAAGGCTCAATAACTTTTGGTGCAGGAACGGACAGCATTCGTGTAGAATGGAACAACACCGCAGGAATTGACAGCCTTTGGGTTTTTGAAACCAACTTAGCAAATTGTAAAGGCGATACCGCAAAATTAAAAGTAGTGCGAGTAGCATTGCCAACGGCAGAGTTTGATAATTCAACACTCTGCAATGGCGAAAATCTAAATGTAAATTTTACAGGTTATCCGCCTTGGCAAGTGGAATATACGTTAAACGGAAACACTGTAATACAAACAGGAATCTTACTAAATCCATATTTAGTAGGAGGGACGGCAGGAAATTATGTTTTAGTTCAAATCTCTGATAAACATTGCAGTAATTCAACGTCAAGTGGAACGGTAAATGCCGTAATTGCTGAACCATTGCAACAGTTACAAATTTTTCACGAGTGAAAAAGCTATTTTACATATTGTTAATATTGCTATCTGCCAAAAGTGGATTTTCGCAAATAATAGATACTTGTTTCGTTAATGAAACGAGTGTTTATCATGTAAAAAATCAGCAAGAAAGTTCGTTTTTATATTGGGAAATTTCAGATGGAGAAATAATATCGGAAAATCCTACAAAATCTGACAGTATTGTTGTGCTTTGGAATGTAAATGCAGGAATTTATGAACTCTCAATATACGAAAAAACAGAAAATAATTGTGAAGGAAAAATTGCGGTTGTTGAAATAATGATAATAGAAAACGATTTTGATATAGAGTTAGATATTCCAAATGTTTTTACACCAAACGGAGACGGGAAAAATGATTATTTTACAATCACGGCAAACCGCTTGCCTTTATATTATCAAATAACGATATTTAATCGTTGGGGCAATAATGTTTTTGAAAACCAAGATATTAATAATAGTTGGGATGGTATGATAAATGGTGAATATTGCAGTGAAGGGGTTTATTATTATGAAATACAATATCGAGATAGAGAAAAAATAGAAAAAAAATACGGGTTGATACGTGTATTTAGATAATAAACAAATGATTTTGCATTGCTAATTTTTTAAAGAAATTATTACAATATTTTAACCTAATTTGAGCGATTGTGAACAAAGAAAATTGCATAAGCTTTGGTACTAAAAGGGTTTCTTAAATTTTGTGGACACCTTATTGGTATGTGAAAAGTTTAGGAATCCTTTTATTGTTAAATGATTGGTGATTTTCAAAGTTTGTAATCGCTCAATTTAGGTTTAATATACATTGAAAAATTAGTATGTGTTTTGTAATATGTGGGTGTGTAGTTTTTTAACATTTATAGGAGTAAGTATATTATTTGGTTTATATATTTTAGACACAGACAGGTGCAAGTATATTATTTGTTTTATATTTTAGACGCTGACAGGTGCAAGCACGCTGTCAGGTCTATTTTTTTTA
>JAOZLS010000396.1 GCA_029934705.1 Bacteroidales bacterium
TGAAAAAACTATTTCAGGAGCAAACGGCTGGGTTAATAAATATGGTTGGAAGTCGGCAAGAACAGCACGAATTACTGGGCATGATAACCGTATTAGTAATTTGCGACAAATTATTGATGATTTTGTTACAGACAGACTAAGCTTAAATGCAGAACTTAAAGATTTAATTAAAAGCGGAGGCGATAAGGATAGGATTGCTGAGATACGTGTCGAGATTGCACATACTGATAATTCCGTAGCTAATTGGAATAAAACGCTTGAAAATGCTGATAAAAACAGTAATGTCTCGCTTGGTACTTACTTGCACGTAATGGACAAGGTGTTTAATTCATTAAGAACTTTTGATATAAAATTATACATGAAAACAGTTACTTTCCAAGAACAGCATATAAATGAAAAAAGCATTGAACTAGGCTAATGAAAAGAATCGACAAACAAATAAAGGAACAATATCTTGCTAAACTAGAAATGGTTAAGTCGGGTTCTAACGTTGATTTAACTGAGGGTAAGGAAGTTCAACAGGAACGTATAAAGCGTGCAAAAAAAGGCTTTGCATATTTTACACGAACTTATTTTGCTCATTATATGACTGATTCCGAAAGTGAGCGGTTAATAGAGTCGCCTGATTTTCATATAAATATTGCTAATAAAGTAAAAAGAGAAAAACGAATAAAAGCAATACTAAGATGGGCAAGAGCTCACGCAAAAAGTGTTGTTGCCGATTTATTCATACCTCTTTGGCTATGGATAAATGATGATATTAATTATATATTAATTATTGCTAATAATGAGGATAAAGCAAAGATTTTACTTTCAGATTTACAAGCCGAATTTTCAGCAAACGAATTATTAAAACATGATTTTGGTCAGCAACATAAACATGGCGATTGGTCGAAAGGTTATTTTATAACTAAAAATGGGTTTATTGCAAAAGCAATAGGAATGGGGCAAGATGTAAGAGGCTTGAGAATGAAAAGCCATCGACCAGACTTTGTTGTAGCTGATGATTTGGAAGATAAAGACACGATTAAAAACCCCAAGCGACAGGATGAAGTTGCAAAATGGTTACTTACTGCTGTAATTCCTATGATGGATGGTAAGCGAAGTCGTTTTTTATTTGCTAATAACTTATTTGCTCCACGAATGATACAAACAGTTGTGGAAGAATGGACAACAGGTTGGCACATTAATAAAGTTAATGCTTATGATCCTGTAACTTATGAACCAAGGTGGAAAGCAAAATATACAGCTGACTATTGGATGGAAATTGAATCCGAACTTGGGACTATAAACGCCAATGCTGAATACAATAATAAGCCTCACATTGAAGGTAAAATATTTAAAGAAGAACAAATACAATGGAGGAAACTACCTCGCTTAAATCAATTTACAAAGATTGTATCGCATTGGGATATTGCTTATGCAGGAACTAAAACATCAGATTTTAATGCAGTAAGAGTTTGGGGCTTATATAAGTCCGATTTTATTTATATAGACAGCTTTGTTAAACAAACAAAAATGAAAGAAGCTGTTGAATGGATGTGCCAATTTCAAAAACGCTTACCAAAAACAGCCAGTATAATATGGCGATTTGAGTCTCAATTTTGGAATGATGAAGTAAAACGAACTATTAAAGAAGTTGAAGAGGCTGAAAAAGTAAAACTTCATTTAATAAAAGTTGATACTCCGAAAAGCAAAAAGTATGATAGACTTGAAAAAATGCAACCATACTATCAAAACAGCAGATTATTTTATAACGAAGATAAAAAGGCACATAAAGATACTCAAACAGGATTACAACAATTATATGGAATCGAACCAGGATATAGAACCCACGATGATGCACCCGATGCAGATGAACAGGCTATAAAGTATCTTGAAACTTTTATCAGAACTTCAGATTTTAAAACAAGAACTGGCAAAATGAAAAAGAATACAAAAAGAGGTTGGAAATAACAGACTTTTGAACGTCCGAAGGACTTCAAAACGTCATAAAATATAAAATAAATTAATATGATTTTTTTAACAGTAGCGGACTTTTTATTAAAAGTTCCTGAATATATAAGAAACCAAATTACAGATGCTGACGATAGTATCTTAGATGATGCAGAACTACACGCAACGGCAATTATACAAGATGCCTTTTTTGATAAATACGATATGAATGCTGAATTTATGCTGACAGGAACGGACAGGCATAAAAACCTACTCCGATGGATGTTAAATTTAGCACTATACTTTATTTACGAAAGAATACCCAGCGACCAAGTTCCTGAGCGGATTGTTAAAAATTATGACGATACAATGCAAGAAATTAAATTAATTGAGCAAGGAAAAAGAAATACAAGCCTTACAAAATTAATTAGAGAAGATACTTTGAGAGCAGAAACAAACTTTAGATGGGGCAGTTCTGAAAAAAGAAACAACAATCCTTATTAACTAGACTATTTTACAATGAGAATATTTGGCATAAACATAAAACGAGATAAAAGTATAAAACTTGCAGACAAGCAAGAACCTGAAGTAACAGGCAAAGAAAAAAAAACGCTTATCTAAAAAAGTATTAAGAGAGCGTAGGCTTGATATTGATGTAGAGATGGAAGAGTTTTTACAAGCTGTTAATTTAGCAAAAGACACAGAACGCCCTGACAGAAAAGCTCTGTATGCTATTTATGAAAAAATAACAGAAAGAGACTCTCACTTACGCTCACAATTACGAACAGCTCATTTTACTATTCAGCAATCTGAATTTCAACTTTTAGTAAATAAAAAAGAGAATGACGGACTAAAAGAAATATTTGAAACGTCTTGGTTTTCCGATTTTATAACTTATGCAATTGACCAAGAATTTTGGGGACATTCTCTTATAGAATTTGGCTATAAGTATGATAATAGATTTAAAGATACTTCATTAATAGATAGACTTCATGTTATACCAGAATTTCAATCAGTAATATTAGAAACAACCGATGACGTTGCTGATGGCATTTCTTATGCAGAGAACTTAAATAATTGGTTTCTTGTTGAAGTTGGGACAAAGAGAGATTTAGGTTTACTCCTTACAGCAACCGTTGATATTATTTATAAAAACGATGCAAGAACTGACTGGGCTTCCTTTAACGAACGTTTTGGAATGCCACTACTCGCAATAAAAACAGATACCAGTAACGAAACGGAACTTGATGAGCTTGAAAATATGGCTATCAATTTTGGTTCTAATGGTTATGTCATTGGTGGAGCTGATACTGAATTTGATATAAAACAAGCATCGGGTACAGAAAATGGACATGATAAATTTCAAAGCAAAGTATTAATGTGTGATTCTTATTTATCAAAGTTGATAAATGGACAAACAGCGACTAGTGATGAAAAAAGCTATACAGGAAGTGCTGAGGTTCAGGAGCGAGTTCTTAACACATACACAAAAGGAAGGCTACAACGAATACAGCGTATCATAAACGATAAACTTATTCCATTCCTTATATATCATGGATACCCACTTGATGGGGCAAAATTTCAATATATTGATTTACTAAAAAAAGAAGTAAAAGAGACAGTAACCGATACGGATACTGAAAAAAAAAAATCTGAGCTAAAATTAAATGATGATTTAACCGAGTTTTATACATTGGTTAATTCTGATATAATTGAAGAGCTTGCGTTTAAAGATACTCTTAAACCTTACTTTGATAAGTTAATTGAAAGAATACATAAACTTGCAAGCAAAAACAAATTACCAAGCGATGCCGATTTATTACAAATTGATGAAGCCAAAAAGCTACTTTCTGAAACTGCAAAAATTTATGAAAATGCAATTGCCCAGGGCCTCAAATTATCAAAATATAAACCTGCTGCCGATTTTGTTT
>JAOZLS010000397.1 GCA_029934705.1 Bacteroidales bacterium
GTCATGTAGAAAAAAGTGTAGATTATATCCGAAGAAAATCTTTCAGCATAAAAGACGAATTCACAAGCACCGAACAAGCTAACAAACACCTTTACAATTTAAAAAATCTAATAATTACATCGTGTTGAAACGCCACCATATCCTTATGAAGCAATTAGAGAGGCACTTATAAATGCAATAATTCATAGAAATTATTTCGGTCCGCCAATTCAGATTAGCCTTTATGATAACAAAATTATGATTTGGAATGTCGGCGAACTACCAAGACAATTATCTATAACTGATTTAAAAGCAAAGCATTCTTCTTATCCAAGAAACCATATACTCGCAGATATTTTCTTTAAGGGTGGGTTAATTGAAGCGTGGGGACGAGGAACTGTAAAAATAATAGACGAATGTGTGAAATTTGGTTTGCCGAAACCTGATATTGAAATCTTGACTGGTGGAATTTGTGTAACAATATATAAAAATCAATTAGACGATAAATTTTTAATTAAATTAGAATTAAACGAAAGACAGAAAAAAGTAATTGGATATTTAAAAGAAAATGAACGAATAACAAACAGAGAATATCAACAAATTAATGGTCGTTCTGGTCGAACAGCAAATCGAGATTTGGGCGATTTGATAACAAAGAAATTGATTAAAAGTTCAGATAAAAAAGGTGCTGCAACATTTTACGAGCTAATCACGACAATCGCACCATGATTACGCCAAAATCACGCCACCTGGAAGCAATAAAAAAAATAAGTTAGGGAATAATTAAATAAATAATGATAAAGAACAGATAAACAATAAGATAAAAACGCTAACTTTGTGTTTGAAGTAATTTTATTTTGTGGCGTGATTTTTCATTTCGCTCAAAACGACACCACAAAATAAAACTACTCAAACACATATTCGTGTACGCTAAGAGAAAACGCAGTTTTCTTTGACCTTAATCAGCTTAGGGTAGGAGATAATGAAACGTTTTCGTAATCTAAAAACTTTGGGGTTTTGTGCAAACCAAATTCTTCGGTTAAAACTATATTTTCTTGTCCAAATAAATAAAATTCAAAATTTGCACTTGTATTTGTTGTCCAAACTTTAAAATTAAGACTGTTTTTTAATGTAAAATTCATAAAATTGTTGAAGAAAATTAGACTTCATAAATTTTAAGAATTAGCAATGAATAAGAAACTAATTGTCGTAATATTTTTAATATATATATTAACTTTTTCGATACAGGCCCAAGGAATATTTGAAACTATTGATAGTACTATTAATAAAATTGAATTTAATGGTTTTGTTAGAGCATCGGCTTATGGGGCAACTGAGCTTTTTGATTATTCCTCTGTTTTTAGCGAATTTGTTTTACAGCCTAAATTAACACAAGGCAAAACATATTTATATACCGATTTACGATTTCGTACAGGTTTTAATTTTAACGAACAGTATTCTGTTTTTCAATTAAATGAAGCTTATGCTGGTTATCAGTCTAAAAAGTTCGATTTGTTTTTAGGAAACCAAATTATAACTTGGGGACGCACCGATGGATTTAATCCAACGAATAATATTACTCCCAATGATTATTTTTTTTTAACAGCAGATTTAGATGATCAAAAAATATCAAATTTTATGTTGCGAACAAGGCTTCGTTTTACACCAAATATTGATATCGAGATTATTGCAATTCCAATTTATAAGCCATCAAATTATCGCTATAACCTTTTTACTATTGAAAACAATATAAATTATACCGAAATTATTTTGCCTCAAAAAACCTTTAAAAATGCGTCTTATGCAGCAAGGCTTAATTTTGAATTCTCTAAAATTGGCTTTTCAACTTCATATTTTAGAGGTTTTGATACATTTTATGGCTTTAATGTCGAAAACATAACTTTTACCAGTCAATTGCCTTTAATAACAAACGTTCCAAAGCCATATTTAAAAAATACAATTGGTGCCGATTTTACATTGCCATTGGGGTTTGTAATATTTAGAGGCGAAGCTGCATATAATATTACTAAAGATTATAAAGAATTAATATATATCCCAAATCCAGACGTGGCTTACGTTACAGCTGTAGAATCTAATTTAGGAGGAGCAACAATTATTTTTCAATATATAGGAAAATACACTATTGATTTTATAAATTTAGAAGAACCAATATTAACGGATGCACTAAATCCTTTAGCACATAAGCAGTATGCCGAGGAAATGATTTTTTATGAATTATCATTATTTAACAGAAAAATGTTTTATCAGCAAGAAAAAACAAACCATGCAATTTCGCTATCAATAAATAAGAGCTTTGCCTACAATACTTTGGATATAGAATTTTCAGCTTACTATAATATTAGTTCGGAAGAGTTAATGCTTCGCCCTAAAATTAGTTGGAAAATAACCGATATGCTTTCTGCCACATTTGGAGGAGCATATATGAAGGGAGAAGAAGGAACAATATTTAATTATTCGGCACCAATTTTAAGTGGAGTTTTTGTAGGATTAAAAGCATCATTCTAAAAAATAATAATGGAAAACATGAAAAAAGAATCATTTATTGTAAGATATAGTAAATTAATAATTGGCTTAACAGTATTTGTTATAGTTATTTGTGTTTTTCCACTTATGAATATAACTATAAACTCGGATTTAATGAGTTATTTGCCAGATGATATTCCTTCCAAAGTAAATAACGATAAAATTGAACAAGTTTTTGGAAAAAGCGACCCATTACTTATTGTATTTGAGACAGATGACGTGCTAAATGTAAAAACTTTAGAGCGAATAAAAATCCTAAGCAAAGAATTTAATAGAATGAAAGATTTTGATATGGTTATGTCAATTTTTGATTCGAAAAATATAAAAGGAGAAAGTGGAGCAATGGTTGTTTCGCCCGTAATTAGGCGGATACCTAAGACAGATAAAAAGCGAGAACAATTACGAGCCGAAATTAAAACAAACAAGCTAGTTTATAAACTTATTATTTCCGAAGACTTTAAATATACTGTAATTATATTAAATTCTGTTAGTAAAAAAACAGATGTTGAGCTAATGAAAATAATTACTGATTTATTAGAAAAATATCCAGGAACAGAAACCGTATCAATTAATGGTCAGGCATATTTAAGAGCGGAAGCTAACGATAAAATTACACGAGATTTAATGATTTTGCTACCAATAGGTTTAGTTATTATGGGACTTTTCCTATGGTTTTCATTTAAAGAGGGGAGAGGTGTATTATTACCAACCTTTGTTGTAGCAACTTCAATAATGATTTCAATGGCATTAATTCCTCTTTTTGGCTGGGAACTTAGTGTAATAGGAGTGTTAATTCCTATAATGATGATTGCAATTGCCAACGATTACGGTATTCATTTTATAGCAAAATATCAGGAGCTAAATGCAAAATATCCTGAAATGACTATGAAACAAATTGTGAAAACCACTACAAATTATCTTAAAAAACCAGTAATTCTTACAGGAATAACTACAATTGTTGGTATTGCAGGCTTGGCTACTCATGTAATGCTTCCTGCCAAGCAAATGGGAGTTGTTACTTCGGTAGGAATTGCGTTTGCACTGTTGCTAAGTCTTACATTTATTCCTGCAACAATGATTTTTCTGAAAAAAGGGAAAATACATAATAGTTTTAAAAAAGATAAAAATAGTTTTTTTGATAAAATGATTAATACAATTTCGGCATATATTATTAAAGCCCCAAGGCAAGTTATTTATGTGTTTATTGTATTTTTAATAGTCGTAATTTCAGGACTTTCGCAATTTAAAGTTGCTTCTGATTTTGATGATATTTTACCAAAAAAACACTCATATAATATTTCGCTTGATATTTTAAATGAACATTTTGGAGA
>JAOZLS010000398.1 GCA_029934705.1 Bacteroidales bacterium
ACTCGATTAGAGCAATTCTTTTATTTAATATTAAATCCAAACTTTTGATATATATTATCTCTATCAACTGTTGGATTTTGAGCACCACCGCTATAATCTCCAACTTTTTTTGACACATAACTTCTCAATTCGTCTGTGCTGATTATTCCATTATTGTCAATATCTGCTTCGATGGTAGTTAATGCTTTTATTATAAATTCTGTAAATAGTCCATTTCTCAGTTCATCAAATTCGTAAGAATATTCACTTCCTCTACTTGATGAAAATACTATTGCTCCTGAACGACGTAATAAATCGTTGTAGATATATCTATTTTTCTGGATTACAATTATTCTATTTGATTGAGAATTATTATTGCTTCCATCAACTTTTACAAAACCTCTTGACTTTAAACCTCTGTTTTGTGCTTCTGAAATAAAGTAAGATGTTTCTTCTTCATAACTTTCTCCAGATTCACAAGCATCCATTAAGAAGAGTTTGTTTCTTGGTTCAATTCCTTGTAATAAATTTTCAATAAATTCAAAATTAGCAGCTGTTCCTGATAAATTATTTATATCTGTATCATAAGTTAAATAATAGTATGTTGCATCTGCATCTTTGTCATGAACTCCGTGACCTGCTATAAATAAAACAAACACATCATCAGGTCGAGCATTTTTTAGAAATTCTTTTGTTGCTTTTATGTTTTCTGTTGTTACTTGTTCATTAACTAAAACTTTTGTATAAACATTCCCAAACCCTTTGCCTTTCATTGACAAAAATGTTTTCTCTAAATCCAAAGCATCTTGATGTGCATATTGTAGGTTTAATATTGGATTTTTATACGTAGAAACTCCAAAACCTATAAAATACAAGTTAGGTTTAACTTTTTTATTATAATTATAGTAAACTGCTTCTCTAAAAGATTCTGTTGCTTTTTCGTTATAACATGAAATCTCAATTTTATTTACCCCGTTCGTTAGCTCAACTTTTTCTGTTATTTTTTTTGATTTCCCTGCAATCGACATGCCTTTGCCATAAAGAGGAACGTCGTTTACATATATATTACATGTGCTTAAATTGTATTTACTATCTGAAAATTTCATTTCTATATTAACAAATTTATCGGATTTCGAAGATTTAATAATTTTAGCATCAGGAGTATGATAACCTTGTTCCAATTGCGATTCTGTTAATCCCAATTTTCTTAAACGTTTTGAATATTGTTTATTGAAATGTTCAATTAACTTGGTGTCTGTTGAACCTAGCCGCTGTAAAATAATATCAGGGCGATTATTCTTTACTGCAAACTGGTCTATTCTCCATACATTTAATCCTTTAACCATTGTAAGATGTTTACTACAGTTTTTTGTGCCTGCCCAGTAACCATCAGGGGTGTAAACCAACCAAATTGGTTCTGATGTATAAGTCTTTATAGAAAAAAAACGCACTAATTCCTGTCCAGAATCTGCGTCCAAAATACTAATCACTCCTGGATCAAAAGTAATTGTTAAATATTTATTATCTTGTGAATAATGTATACTCCAAAGAAATTGACCTAGTTCAGCTATTTTTTTATTTTTTCCCTCAGTTATATTGTATGTGTATAGAGCTTCATCTGAACCTATAAATGACACCTTGTTACTTTTATTATTAAAACAGGCATACTTGCTTACCGAATAGCTATGCCCTGAAAACATTTGCCCTGAAAACCTTTCTATAACATCAAGGCTAATACTATTTAGTAGGTACATATCATTCTGGGAATGTACCCAAAGATATCTTTTATCAGGAGAAAGCATTAAAGAAACGTCATTATTCAATCCTAGCTTTAATTCTTTTATAAGTTTTCCTGTAAACAAATCTATTTTCCTTATTACACCTGAATCATCTCCGTATATTAAAAATTTATTTTCATAATCAAAATCAAAATAAGCTTTATGGTATGTATTGACTAGTTTATATTTATAAGAAAAATTTTCAGCTGTATTAAGTATCGTTATAATACTTTTTTTAAAAGAAATATTGATCTCTCCTGAATCAATTTTTACTGTTTGTTTGTTTTTATCAAATATTGAAATAGAATCTAAGCCTTTAGTTTCAGAAAGAAAAGATAGGAAATGAATGTCAAATATTTTATTTGGATAATGGTAATAATTTATAATGAGAGAATCTTCTGAAAGAATAGAGTTATCAATAACATCTATATTTACCCCGAAATCTCTAACGATAGTTCCGTACATATCATATAAAAAGAATGCAGATCCGATTGTTCCACCATAGAGATACTTGCCATTTGAAGTATATTTTAGATCTGAATTATAATACTTGTTTTTAGAGGCTAAAAGCTCTCCTTGCAGACTGTAAACGAATAATTCAAAAGTTTTTTTTGACCCATGATAACGAAGAAATGCAAATTGTTTATTGTCAGGTTTAAAAGCAAATTTAAAACTTCCATTTTTATTAGTATCTTCAAAAATTAGTTTATTGGTTGACAACTCCCAAACCTTCAATTTCCATTTTAGCCATTTTTTCTTTTTCCCATCCTTTCTTCCTAGAAATATAGTCTCATAACTAATCCTTGCTAAATAATTACCATCATTACTGAATATAAGCCTTACATGTTTTGATTTATGATGTGAAACGTTTATAATTTTATTTTTAGCTAAGTTATAAACAACAACAGTTGTGTCACTCTTCGAGTAAGCGGCTTGCTTGCTTTGCCTATTATAAGCTACAAGTTTTAATTCTTTACTTGGCAATGGATGTTTTTCGACAATTCTACCGCTAAAAAACATACGTGTTATTATAGTGTTATTTGCTAAATATGTAATTGTTTTATCATCGGCAGAAAATGAAACGTCGGTAAATTCATGATCAATACTAATTTTCTTAATATAATTAGCACTATCAATCTTCCATATATAGTATGTTTTTTTTCGAGCTTTGTCCATGCCTACACTTATGAAATATCTCCCGGAATAACAAAATTTAAGAGTTTGTATATATGCACAATCTGCTGTATTATAGCTTATAATTTCAGTACCTGTTTTCACATCATACAATTTTAGTTTTTCATATGATGCAGAAATAATAAATTTGTCATCAGAACTGATATCATTAAAAAGTGCATAGTTTCCTAGGCCTGTTTGAACTTTCAACTGTACTTCTTGTGCATTAACAATAAAAAAGATCATTAATGTAAATACAAAAGTTGTTATTATTCTTTTTTTCATAATCTATATTTTTTATTTGCTCTAATTGAGATAGAACGACAGATTACTCCGTCAGTCCCCTCGCAGAACCGTACGAGCGGAATTCCCGCATACGGCTCCTCAAATTATCGTTTTGCTGTCTGTGCAAGTTTTACACATTCTTTAATTTTATCGGTTTAAGCAGAGCAAATATACGAATTAACTCTATAAAACCCCTTGAACTGTAACTCTTTTTACGTCCGCCTCGATGATTTAGCATTTTATACCAAAAGTATCGGGGAAACACCTGACATGCTCAAGTATTTTTGTTGTCATTTCGAACGGTAGTGAGAAATTTTGTTGGCTGACTGTAATCGACAAAGATTTCTCCCTATGGTCGAAATTTCCTGCTGGCGCGAGCTTGTAGCTCGTGTCCGCGACGACAGTTACAAAAAAAGAACAACAAGATAACTGCAAAGCCTAAAACCATATATTTTCAGGAGTTAAAATAAAGAAGGAATATATTTAATGGGTTTTGAAACTAATTATCAAAACATTATTAATAAATTGAATTATTTATTGATGTTACATCAGTTACAGGCAATAGCCAGTAAAAATAGAACGACAGATGTTGGAACATAAGCCGAACGTTTTCTTTTTTAACTTATTTTT
>JAOZLS010000009.1:0-3427 GCA_029934705.1 Bacteroidales bacterium
GAAAACAATACTCCAAGAATAAAAATAGACGAAAGATTATATACTCCTCAAGAAATATCGGCAATGGTACTTCAAAAAATGAAGAAAACAGCCGAAGATTACTTAGGACAAGAAGTTACAGAAGCGGTAATTACTGTTCCTGCATACTTTAACGACTCACAACGTCAAGCTACAAAAGAAGCTGGCGAAATTGCAGGACTTGATGTTAAAAGAATAATTAACGAGCCAACTGCTGCTGCTTTAGCTTATGGTCTAGACAAAAAAATGCAAGACAAAACTATTGCTGTATTTGACTTAGGTGGAGGAACTTTTGATATTTCTATATTAGAATTAGGCGATGGCGTTTTTGAAGTAAAATCAACAAATGGTGATACTCACTTAGGTGGCGACGATTTTGACGAAATTATTATTAACTGGTTAGCCGAAGAATTTAAAGCTGACGAGAACATTGACTTACGTAAAGATCCAATGGCACTTCAAAGATTAAAAGAAGCTGCTGAAAAAGCAAAGATTGAACTTTCTAGCTCAACAAGCACAGAAATTAATCTTCCATATATAATGCCAGTTGATGGAATTCCTAAACACTTAGTTAGAACATTAACGCGTGCTAAATTCGAGCAACTTTCAGATAAATTAATAAACAGAGTATTAGGACCTTGCAAAACAGCTTTAAAAGATGCAAGTATTAATACTTCTGAAATAAACGAAATAATTTTAGTAGGTGGTTCAACAAGAATTCCTGCAATTCAGAAAATAGTTGAAGATTTTTTCAAAAAATCACCATCTAAAGGTGTAAACCCTGACGAAGTTGTTGCAGTTGGAGCCGCTATTCAAGGTGGAGTTTTAACAGGAGAAGTAACAGACGTTTTATTACTAGACGTAACTCCTTTAAGCTTAGGTATTGAAACAATGGGTAGTGTAATGACAAAACTTATTGAATCAAATACTACAATTCCAAGTAAAAAGTCTCAAGTATTTACAACAGCTATTGATAACCAACCTTCTGTTGAAATTCATATTTTGCAAGGCGAACGTGCCATGGCAAACGATAATAAAACAATTGGGCGTTTTCACTTAGATGCAATTCCACCATCGCCAAGAGGTGTACCACAAATTGAGGTTACTTTTGATATTGATGCAAATGGAATTTTAAATGTATCGGCCAAAGATAAAGGAACTGGTAAAGAGCAAACAATTAGAATTGAAGCTAGCTCAGGACTTTCTGAAGCAGAAATTCAGAAAATGAAAGATGAAGCCCAAGCAAACGCTGACTCTGACAAAGAAGTTAAAGAAAAAGTAGAAAAGATTAACCAAGCAGATAGTACAATTTTCCAAACAGAAAAACAATTAAAAGAATTTGGAGAAAAAATACCTGCTGAAAAAAGAGCTCCTATTGACGAAGCTTTAGTTAAACTTAAAGAAGCACATAAAAACGAAGATATTGCAGCTATTGACACAGCTCTAGAAGAACTAAACACGGTTTTTCAAGCAGCAAGTCAGGACATGTATAATCAAGGTGCTCAAGGTGGTGCTGAGGGTGGAGCTCAAGGAGCCGACTTCCAAGATGCTAACATTAATAACCCTAATGCAAATAATGCAGAAGGCGAAGCAAAATCTGACGATGATGTTACAGACGTTGATTATGAAGAAGTAAAATAAATAGAAATAAGATACTAGTAGTTAGATACTAATATTTAAACAATAATTTTAAAGAAGAACCGGCTTAAAAAGTCGGTTCTTTTTTTATGCAAAAAAAATTAACTTTGTAGTCAATTAACCACTAAATTCCCTGAAGAGGACTTTAATAATTTAAAAAATCAGAAAGTTCAATCTTCAAGAATGAACTTAACTTAGTAACAACTTAAAAAAACCAATCTTATGAATTTTAACGAAGAGTTTTTGTATTATGTTTGGAAAAACAAACTTTTTAATAAAGATAAATTAAAAGATGCTGATGAAAATTATATTGAAGTAATTGACACAGGAACTCTAAATACCGACTCGGGACCAGACTTTTTTAATGCAAAAGTTAAAATTAACGATACAATTTGGGCAGGAAACGTTGAAATACATATAAACTCATCCGATTGGTATAGGCATTTGCATAATAAAAATAAAGCTTATGACAACGTAATATTACATATAGTAGCTACAGACGATAAAGAAGTTTTGCGAACCGATGGCACCATTATACCAACCGCAGTTTTATATTACGATAAAACTATTTACGAAAGATATAAATATCTTGTAAATACAACACAAATATTACCCTGTGCTAGTTATATAAAAGACATTGACATGTTTACTCTAAACTCGTGGCTTACCGTAGCCTTATACGAGCGTTTAGAAGAAAAAACAAATCTTGTAAAGCAAATATTTAAAAAGACAAAAAATAATTGGGAAGAAACCTTTTATATTATTATGGCTAAAGCTTTTGGCTTTAAAGTAAATAGTTTGCCATTCGAGTTACTATCAAAATCACTGCCTCTACATATTTTAGGAAAACATAAAAATAATATATTTCAAATAGAAGCATTACTTTTTGGGCAAGCAGGCTTATTAAATGAAAAGTATGAAGAAGAAGATGAATATTATAATAAATTACAAAAAGAATATAGTTTTTTGCAAAAAAAATATAACTTAGCACCAACTGAAGGGCATTTATGGAAATTTATGCGACTAAGACCCGCTAACTTTCCTACAATACGAATTTCGCAATTTGCTGTTTTAATAAATAAATCTAATCATTTATTCTCAAAAGTAATAAATTCGCAAAATATAAAAGAGCTACAAGCATTATTTGTTATACAATCAGGTATTTATTGGAATAATCATTATAGATTTGGAAAAACATCAATAGAAAGAACAAAAAGATTAGGAAAAGGAGCAATAAATAATTTAATAATAAACACAATTATACCAATTTTGTTTATTTATGGAAAAGAAAAAGATGATGAAGAAATTATTTCAAAAGCACTAGGATTTTTAGAAGAATTAAAAGCCGAAAAAAATTATATTACTAAAGGTTGGCAAGATGCAGGCTTTGAAATTAAAAATGCTTTTTTTTCGCAAGCAGTAATAAGCCTGCATAATAATTATTGTAGTAAAAATAATTGTTTAAATTGCAGAATAGGAAATAAGATAATATGACGTATTTTAGATGAAAAAAGAATTTAGAAATATATATATAGCTTCAATATTTATGTTTGCTATTTATGCAACAGGCGTAGCAGGTTTTGTATATATTGAAAACTATACTTTTATTGAAGCTATGTTTATGACAATTATAACCATGTCAACCGTTGGTTATGAGGAAATTCACAGGCTATCGCCCGAAGGAATGATGTTTACAGGAGGCTTAATAATTGTAAGTTTAGGTTTTTTTGGATATTTAGTTACAACTGTAACTAGACTATTTGTTGACGGG
>JAOZLS010000009.1:3437-12625 GCA_029934705.1 Bacteroidales bacterium
ATTATACAAATAAAAAAATACAGAAATTGAAAAATCATGTTGTAGTATGCGGACTTGGTAGAAATGGAAGACAAGCCGCAATTGATTTAATAGCCCACGGCGAAAAAGTTGTGATAATTGAACGAGAAAAAGATGTTATTGAAAACCAAGAACTAGAGCTCTTACTTCAAAGTCCTGACATTTCTTATGTTGTAGGTGATGCCTCGCATGAAGAAACACTTGAAAAAGCAAATTACTTAAAAGCAAAAGCTCTTATTGCCACATTACCAAGCGATGCCGAGAATTTATTAATAGTTTTAACAGCACGGGGTGAAAATCCAACAATGAAAATTATTAGTAGAGCCTCAGACGATCATGTTTATACAAAATTGTTGCGTGCAGGAGCAAACAATGTAATAATGCCCGATATTGTTGGAGGTTCAAGAATGGCAAAGCTTATCTCGGAGCCAGACATTGTAGAGTTTCTAGAATTAATAATGCTTAGAGAAGGAGTTGATGTAAATTTGGTTGAAATTTCGTGCGAAGGACTAGCATCCTGCTTTATAAACAGTTCGCTTGCGGACTTAAATATTAGACATAAAACAGGAGCAAATATTATAGGTATAAAACTAGCCAACGGACAATATATGTTTAATCCTGGCGGCGATTATGTACTTACGCAAGAGGACAAAATGTTTGTTTTAGGAAAACCCTCACAGGTAGAGGAATTAGAAAAAATATTACAAGAAGATAGGTTCTTTGAAAAGTAGAATCTGTTGGGAAGCTCAAAACTTATATATTACTTGAATTTATGTTTAGGTATCCATATTATAAACAGAAACATGTAAGTTTTTTTTAACATTTAATTACTGAAGTTTTTTTTCATAATGCTTTAAAAATCAATGATAAAAAAAAAGTCTAAAATCCTTAAATCTTAATCACAACAACCTAGTAATTAATTATTTATGAATACAATTGCCAATACATGCAACTTTTCTTTGCTCATAAAGCCGTAGGCTTAATATTTATGTAGCCCACGATGTCAATCGTGGGTAAAAATTAAGAAATTAGCAAAGAATGCCATAGGCATGACAATTATTGTATCTAATTGCTTCTAAATAAATTTGTTTTGCAAAATAGCATTATCTACGGCATTAAAAAAAAACAATTGTCAAATTATTGTAGTTTAGCAAGCAACTACAGAAACAGTTGATTTATTGATAAATATACAGAAAAAGCACAGATTTAATAATTAAATTCCAATTATCTGATATTTTTAATATTATTCAAGCTCACACATAAAATTCAATTACACATAAGCTATAAGCAAAAAAAGCTGTATCAAATTAATGATACAGCTTCTTTTTATAAATTATATTGTAAGTTATTTAGAAACTCTTTCTAGCCATTTAAGCATAAAAAGCATTGTAAACATAGATATAAGACATACAACAACGAATAATCCCCACGTCATCCATAAAGGAATAGAATTATACATTATAGCACCAATAACTAGTAAGCCATTACCAGCAGCCGTTGCACCTAACCAACCACCTTGCATAATTCCTTGATATTGTGGTGGAGCTACTTTTGAAACAAAAGCAATTCCGAGTGGACTTATGAAAAGTTCAGCAATAGTTAAAATAAAATATGTACCAATCAATAAGAATGGTGTTACTTTTCTTACATTATCAAGAGGAGTTCCTCCTAATTCAGGGTTTAATGTATCTCTTAGGGGTAAACCTACAGATCCTAGTGACATTAATGCAAATCCTGCACCTGCAATTAGCATACCTATAGCAATTTTCTTAGGAATTGAAGGTTCATAACCTTTAGTTTTAAGCCAACCAAAAAGAGCAACAATAACTGGTGTTAAAAATACAACGAAGAATGGATTTATTGATTGAAACGATTCTACGCTCAAGTCAAAACTGCCTATTTTAAGAAGCGTATAGTCTCTTGCGAAATATGTCATTGTCAATCCATTCTGATGAAATGAGAACCAGAAAAATATAACAACACCAAAAACAGCAAAAAGAGCATACATTCTTTGTTTTATTTCTGAGATATCCATCTTTACTTCATTAGGATCATCTTTCCCATCAGCTGTTTTTCCTGCTACTCTAGGATTAGGAAAATTCTTCTTATTTATCATATATATCACAAATGAAATAAACATTGCAATAACTGCTGTTCCAAATGCGTAATGAAAACCTTCAGTAAATACATTCAAATAATCGTTTGCGAATACTGTTAAATCAGAAACTTTATCAGTACTAATGCTAGAATTGTTTGCCCAGTTTTGTAATAAAACTGTTGATTCAGGAGAAATAGATCCGTTTATCTGAGAATGGCAAAGTGCAGGTAATTCTGCATTATATAAAAAGTCATGCTTTTTAAGCCACCAAGTTCTTATTCCTGGAGCAATAAAAGGAGCAAAAATAGCACCTATGTTAATAAACATATAAAAAATTTGAAAACCTGCACCTCTTTTATCATCACTAAGTTTTGCATCATCGTACATCTGTCCTATCAAAGCTTGTAAATTCCCTTTAAATAGACCATTACCAAATGCGATGACAAACAAGCCAATAACCGAAATTGTTAAATATAATGTAACATTAGGAACTGGTGTTGGTGTCGGAATTCCCATTACTACATAACCAACTGCCATAAGAATAAGACCCACCATTATAGTGCCTTTGAAATTCTTAGTTTTATCTGCAATTATACCTCCAACAAGAGCTAAGATATATATTGACATATAAAAAACGGAGTAAATAATTCCTGCATTTTGATCGCTTAGTCCAAATTTTGCTTGTAAAAACAAAACTAAAATAGCCATCATTGTATAGAAGCCAAAACGTTCTCCCATATTTGCTAAAGCAGCTGCTATCAGCCCTTTTGGATGTCCTTTAAACATAATTTTATATTTTTTATTATTGAATAATTTTAAAATCATACAAAAATAAAAATCTTTTTCGGATAATATAATTTAATTCAATGCTTTATGCTTGAATTTTAATATTGAAACTTATTTTTTACAGGATTGGAATATATTTTATAGAAAATATCTGTTAATGCAACTTTGTCGCCTTCCAAAGATGAAATTTGATTTTTAGTAAAATTTACAAACTCTTCTTGCTCCGCTTTTGTATATTTTCCTTCAAATTTAGGATTTTCACTATTTATTAAATCAAAAGCAATGTAGTTATTTTTATGAAGCTTGAAACCAGAATAAATTGCCTTATCTATTGTATTTGCTAATTTAGTGAACTTATCATTTAACCTTGGTATATTATTTAATTCATCAAAAATATTATCATCTATTTTACCAAAAGAGAAATGGACCTTACCTTTTTTATCTTCTAAACCACGAGCCATACTCATCATGTCTTGCCCAGGTGCTTTAATATATTTACCGTTCACATTTGTTAAATGAATTTCTTCCGCTTTTGCCGAATCACAAGGTTCATATTCGTAGGATATTGAAACTGGTATTATATTTAACTCCTTAAAATCGTCGCTTAGATTGCCTGATCCACTAAAATTGAACATTTTAAGAAGTCCCACTTGAGTTTTATCATTACCATCTTTTGTTCTGCCTTCTTTTTGTGCAATCCATACAGATCTATTATCGTTTATAATTTTCTTTCTTATATATGCCGATAATTTTTGAGAACCTGTTAGCATTTCTTTTCCTGCTAAATCTCGTCTTACAATAAATGAGCGATTTAACCTTACTAAGTCTTTTATCCATGGAAAAACAAGAAGGTTACTTCCAATTGCAATTTCTGTGGTTTTAAAACCATTCTTGTAAAGTATTTCATTTAAAAAAGCAGAATCTAAAATTATATCTCTATGGTTTGACATAAAAAGATATGATTTATTTGGATCTAAATTTTCTATCCCTGAGGATGTTATACTATTTACAGACCTTGATATAATTTTTTCAGCATATTTAAGTGCATACTCTTTTTGAAAAATTTCAATGCTATTTATTGTTTTTATATCCTCATTTATCTTACTAATCTCTATAGGAGTATATATTTTATTTAAAAGGTAAATGAATTCAGGATCTTTAATTAGTTTTTGTAGCGTAGGTTTTACCTCACTATCATTAAATGACCTTATATTATCAAAATTATATGTTTCCAAAATGAAGTTTTTATTTTATAATAGCCAAAGATAAACATTTAGGCTTGTTTTATTTTATACCAATTACGTATTTTAGGTTTTTTTAACATATCAAAGGCTTAATTATAATCATTCTTTTTTATAAGATAATATAAATTACAAATTATTAGTATCTGAATTTTAGATATAAAAATAGAAGATTAATATTGTTTCTTGTGGTTAAAAAACAATAATAGCAACTAATAAATAATTATTAGTTGCTATTTTAATTGTTCGTTAAACTTTTATTATTGCAGTATCTCAGCAAATACTAATGGTGATGATGCTCATGCCCCTCTCCATGTTCGTGGTCATGATCGTGGTGTTCGCAAGCATCTGGAGCTTGAGTTAATTCTCCATTAATAAATTTATTTACTAAATCTACTGGGTTTCCCGATGTAATTCCTGCATGAACTTCTACTCCATTTTTTACAAAAATATCTACAGCCATACCACCAATTCCTCCAACAATAATATTAGTTGCTTTCATTTCTGCAACCCACTTTGGAATTGTTCCTGGTGCATGCACTGGTGGAGTTTCCATGCTTTGCTTTATTACTGTATTGTCTTCTATTTCGTAAAAATAAAATGATTGAGCATGCCCAAAATGTGCAGCTAACTGTCCGCTTGACACGGGTATTGCAAGTTTTTTCATTTTGTATTAATTTAATTAGGCTGCAAATTTAAGTTTTGTTTGTTATAATACAAAATTTTGATTAGTGATTAATATCAGTTTACTTTATTTAATGAGAAAAAATCTATCAAAGATTTAAGTAATTATTTACCTAAATGTTTTTATTCTCAAAAAAAATAGCGAACTTTGCATATTCAAATTATTATAAATTCTTAAAAAGTATAAATATGAATAACGACGATAAAAAAAACTGCATTGCTTGTGGTATTACGGAGGAAGAAGTACCTTTAATTGTATTAACATATAAGGGCGAAGAAATGAGAATATGCCCACAGCACATTCCATTGCTAATTCATGAGCCGCAAAAATTAGTTGGTAAATTTGAAGGAGCCGAAAACATGACACCAGGTTAAATTATACTTGGACTTATAAATAACACTAAATTAACACCATAATTTGGTATTAATTTGGTATTACTCAGATCTCGAAAAGCTTTTATAGCTTTTCGAGATTTTTTTTGCTTAAATTTGCAAACGGTATTAATAAAAAACAAAAAAAGTGGGAAATCTTGCACTAAAATATAAAATTTGGCTTGAAACAGGTAATAACGAAGGTATATTAGGAGACGGAAAACTAAAGTTACTAAAAACTATAAGTGAAACTGGCTCATTAAAAGTTGCTCTGGAACAACATGATTTATCATATAGAAAAACATGGGATAATTTAAGAAAAATTGAAGAAGCTCTTGGCTTTTCAGTAATTGAGCGACAAAGAGGCGGCAAGACTGGCGGAAACACAACATTAACTCCTAAAGGACAGGCTATTATTAATGCTTTTGATAAATTTCACGAAAAACATGATAACTTTTTAAAAGAAGCTCTTAAAGAAACTCTTGACGAAATTAAGGAACATATTTAATAATTAATGGTTCTTCAAGAAAATTGTTAGTTGAAAATTGTTTATAAATTTTATGCGTGGCACGCTTATGCTAATAAATTGCGTATAACCCAAAAACTCTTCAATTTTGCTATAAGAGCCATGCCACACTTTGCAAAGAATTCTTTTTCAATTAGTCATCGGATGAATTTATAATTAATATTTTGGACAGCACCTTGTGAAAAGCAATAATTATATACTATTATTTTTTTTTCATAGCCTAATAAATTACATTATAATCAATTAAATTTAATGTTATTTCTGAATTGTCTTTTTTACGGTAATATTTAACTAAACCTATATTTCTTTCTCTAGTAGTATTTAATATATAAATGGACACTTGGTTACCATCTATGAAGCCTTTTGCTTCTATCATATTTACTAAATATTCATCATTAATATATTTTGTTTCTGCTACATGATAGTTAATTCCATCTGAGACTGTTTGGTATAAAGTGCCATATTCAACCAAAGGAAAATTAATATAAGAAGATAATATTATGTCTTTATAGTAAATAGTTTCACTAATCCTAGTTGTATCATCAGTACTAGAATAATATGTACCATTGCCATAAAAAATAGAATCTGTTGAAGAAAAAGATATTAACACACGGTCATAATAATGATTTGGGCCATAATCCTCTGCTTTAATTAAGAAATCATCATTTTCAATATATAAGCAATCTCTTTCATGAGTTTGCTCATTTTCGTATAACCACCACGAGCCTTTTTTAAAAATAAAAAACTCCTTTGCATCTTGGTTAAATGGGTAATAAGGATATCTATTGCATGTTGTAAATAATAAAACTGTTGCCAATAATAAAATTATTTTTTTCATAATATTTTGGTTTAAATTGTGTGCTAGATTTTATGCGTGGCACGGTTATGTTAATAAATTGCGTATAACCCAAAAACTCTTCAATTTTGCTATAAGAGCCGTGCCACACTTTGTAATAAAACCCCTAAATCCCCTGAGAGGGACTTTTCTTGGACTATCGTAACTTTTCAACTTCTGCTTTTAATTTATCAATAAAATTAAATGTTTATTTATACTAAAAAAATAATTGGGCTGTTATATATTATTATATGTTAATCAAAACAATGTAAACAACTAGTTTTAAGGCGATTTGATCTTTTAAATATGCTAAAAAACATGAAAAATGAATGTAAAAAGCTAAAAGACAGAAGTAAAATCAAGCAAAAAATACAAACATGCTGTTTAACGGCAGTTTCGTGCGTTTTAAGGGGTTTTAATGTTTTTGCACACTCATACAAACACCGTAAATAATTGACAATCTGCTGATTATTAGATACAATTCATTTTAAACTTTGTCCTTTAATTTGTTTAATACCCCCTAGCCCTCCCGAAAATCGAGACAAGCTATAAAAAAAGGACAATTTTCCTCCGTAAGATGTAATACTCTGATATAAAAAAAACATAATAAATATAAATTCTAATTCAATATAGGCGAATTCTAAACCAACTACCTTGCTTTCTATATTTTGAAGGTAAGTTAAATAAGTAATAATTACATTTATATTATTAAAACAGATTTTGTAGAATTCAAAAAAAATTGAACATAATAAAAATATATTACCATGAAATTTAAAAAAATAATATTTCTTTTTGTCTTGACCTTGTTTTTTTCTAATTCAATAGCACAAGATTTTGAAAGAGAAAGAAAACTTGCTTTACAAGATAAAGCAGATAAATCATTATTACAAAGTGGACGACAAGTGAGATACGATAGTGATTCGGTAACTTTGGGAGGCGATCCTGTTTCAAGTAGCTTAAAAATAGCAATTTTCGGCGACAATAGTCAAATTTACAGAAACGATGGAACTTCTTGGAAACATCAATGGTTTAAATATACAAGTTACCCTGGTAAAGGAGTAAAATTATATGTTGACGGAACAGGATATTCAACAAATTCTCCAACAACAGTAACATTTAATGGTATAACAGATGACACCCACCAATCGTCTTACTACAAGTATTATGTAGTAGATGAAGATTACGATAATATTGATGTAGTTAAAATTGATAATTACAATGCAACAATTACAATGACAAAAACTGGATATATTCAAGTAGTTCAAACTATAAATTATCCTGCCGAATCTGATTATATAAACTACCAGTGGGAAATAACAAACCTAAGCGGAAGTTCAGTTTCAAACTTACAATTTTTTACTGGAGGAGATACATATTCCTATGGTTCTGATAACGGTATAGGTTTTTGGGAAAATGATGTAAACTCGGTTGGTGTAACAAAAGAGGACGGCACAGGGAACTCTGTAAATTTATATTTACAGGGATTACAAACACCTTACAAACATGAAAGTATGGTTTATGATGAATGTCGAAACCACATTAGAGGAGAAGATGTTACACCAGGACTCACAAATACTGTAACTACAACAATACATGATAATGCTATTGCTTTGGAATGGCGAAAAACAAATTTAGCTGCTGGAGAAACTTGGACAATAAATGCAATTGAGAAATTCTCCGATAAACAAATAACAAATTTAACAGTTACTGCTCCCTTAAATGAGACAATTGCTCCAGGACAAACTAAAGATATAGTATTTGTTGTTAAAAACAATTCAACTAGTTCAATAAGCGATATCTCACTAAATGACATAATAGACTTAGCTGGCTGGAATGTTAATGTTACAAATCCACTTGGAACTTTTAATTTATCTATAGGACAATCAATTAACGTTACAGTTTCAGTTGAATGTCCAATTTTAGCTACCGCAGGAACAGTTGCAAAAGCGACACTTGAAGCAATAGTTACTGCACAAACTGCTGATGACAAAGCATATATTACAGTGGTAGGTTCATTACCAGGAATATCGGCAAACCCAGAAGACCAAGCAGTTTGTGCAGAAACTGAAAATGTAACATTCTCGGTTTCAGCAACAAATAACGATTCTTACCTTTGGCAAGAATATACAGGAACTTGGGCAAATATTACTAACGGTGGAGTTTATAGTGATGCAACAACAAATACTTTATCAATTTCTAATGTAACTGGATTAATAGGCAATCAGTACAGATGTATTGTTTCAAATTCAATAGGAGATGCAACAAGCGAAAGTGCAGAAATTACAGGAGATAGTGAAAATCCTGTTCCTAACATTACAAATCTGCCTAATATTACTGGTCAATGTTCAGCAACTGCAACATATCCAACTGCTACTGACAATTGTATTGGAGAAATAACAGCAACAACGACAGACCCAATCACTTATAATGCTCAGGGTAGTTATTCAATAACTTGGTCTTATGTAGATGATATGGGAAACAGTGTTTCGCAAACTCAAAACATTATTATTGATGACACTACTGCACCTGTTGCAGATATTCCAAATTTACCTGATGTAACAGAAGAATGTAGCCTTGCATCACTTACTGCTCCAACCGCAAGCGATAATTGTTCGGGAGCAATAACAG
>JAOZLS010000009.1:12725-29104 GCA_029934705.1 Bacteroidales bacterium
TTACAGAAACCACAATTGTTACATGGACTTATGAAGATGGAAATGGAAATATAGCAACACAAATTCAAAATGTTATTATTGATGATAGCACTGCTCCTGTTGCAGACATTCTAAATTTATCTGATATAACAGAAGAATGTAGTCTTGCATCACTTACTGCTCCAACCGCAAGCGATAATTGTTCGGGAGCAATAACAGGAACAACAATTACAAGCTTTCCTATTACAGAAACCACAATTGTTACATGGACTTATGAAGATGGAAATGGAAATATAGCTACACAAATTCAGAATGTTATTATTGATGACGTTACTCCTCCTACTGCTGATGAAACAAGTCTTCTTGATATAACCGAAGATTGTAGTGTTATTATTACAGATTTCCCCACAGCTACTGATAATTGTTCTGGTTCAATTACTGCAACAACAAGTAATCCGCTAGAATATAATGAGGAAGGAAGTTATATTATTACATGGAACTTTTTGGATAATAACGGAAACAATACAGAACAAAACCAGTCAGTTACAGTAATTAACGAAGACCCTGTTGTATTTACGCAAGATATTACAGTAACACTTGATGAAAACGGAATTGCAAGTATTATCCCTGAAAACATTGATAATGACAGCTATGATGATTGTGGAATTACAAACATGAGTCTTGATATTAGTGATTTTACAGTTGACGATTTAGGTGAAAACACAGTTATTCTTTCAGTTATAGATAATTCAGGAAAATCTGCACAAGAAACAGCAATTGTTACGGTAATTCAACTTGATTATTCAATTGAAATTCCAAATTTTATTTCTCCAAATAACGATGGCAAAAATGATTTTTGGCTAATAAAAGGAGTTGAAAATTTACAAGGATATACACTAAATATATTTAACAAACTAGGCGAAGTTGTTTATAACACAACCGACTACAACAACACTTGGGATGGTATGTATAACAATAAAGAATTAAGTAACGGCACCTACTATTATAATTTCACAAACGGAGTAATTGTTCACAAAGGATTTATTACTGTAGTAAGATAATTAGTTTAAACATAAAGGTTTTATTATCATGAAAAGAATTACAATTACAATCATAATACTATTAACAACTCTATTAGTTGCAAATAAGTCATATTCGCAGGAACTTAAGAATTACAATTTGTATATGCAGAATCCGATTTTGTATAACCCCTCACAAGCTGTGGGTAATAATTTTCTTACGGCTTATTTGAATTCACATCTTCAATGGATTAGCTTTGCTGGAGCACCAAGGACTTATGATGCAGGAGCTAGCATGTCTCTTACTCCAAATATGGGTGTAGGTATATCAATCTCTGAGAGTGAGCAAGGGCTAACAAATAATTTGAATGCTAATTTAAAATATGCATATCAGATAAAGTTCGATAAAAATCATTTTATAAAAATGGGCGTTTCTTTAGGGATTACAAATGACAGGATAATGTCGGAAAACGCTCTTTATGTAGATGTTACAGATGTAAATTTATCAGGAGAATATTATAATAGAACAGTTTTTTCCTCAGGATTTGGATTAGCATATAAATATAATGCAATTGAAGCTCAAGTTATTATGCCTCAATTATTTGAACACAACAAAGCTAATTTATATACAATAGGTATTCTTTCTTATAATCATAAACTTAATTCAATATGGAATATTAAGCCATCGGTAATGGTTAGAGGTGCAAAAGCAACACCTTTTCAGTTTGATGGAAATATTGCCGCAATGTGGAACAATCAGGTTTGGGGAGAATTAGGCTACCGCTCAAATAACAGTTTTATTTTTGGGATGGGCTTTAATTTCAATAATTATTCGTTAGGCTACGCATACCAAGCAAACTCAGACCCAATAGCTATAGGCAACAATGGAACACACGAAATTCAGCTAATATTTAGGTTAAAAAAAAAGCCAAAGAATTTCAAAACAAAGCTCTTTGCCCAAGTTACAGATAGTTATGATAATAAGCCAATTAATGCAGAAATCACAATATTTGATAAAGATATTGAGATTGGTAAAATTATGTCGAGCTCTGAAAATACAAATTATCATATAGAACTTATTCAAGGAAATACTTATACGTTTAATATAAAATCTGACGGATATAAATCTCAAACAAAAGAAGTAATTGCATCAAATGGGAAATCAAAGCAAATAGAAAACTTTAAATTAGTTTTAGAAAAAGCTGTTGTTGAAGGAATTATAACAAGTTCCAATAACAATAAACCAATAAAAGCTAAAATTACAATTTTGGAAGGGAACAAAATTATATCGGAGATATTATCAGATGAATCGGGTAAATATTCAACAACTTTAAAATCAGGTAAAGAATATAATTTTAATATTGAAACCGAAAATTATGAAATTGAAAAAGCAAATATCAAAATAAACGAAGGAATTCCGAAACTAAATAAAGACTATAGTTTAAATCCTTTTGTAACTATAAGCGGAATAGTAACTGATTCAAACACAGGCAAACCACTTGAGGTTAGTCTTGAAATTTTTGATAACATTTCAAATAAAGTAATAAAAAACTCAAAATCGAATATAAAAGGTGAATATTCAATAAAAATAAAAGACAGAGAAAACATTTCTTTAACAGCAATGGCTGTAGATTATCTATTTTATACCGATAATATTAAAATAGATTACTCGGAACCGAATATTGTTAAAAACATAAAATTAAAACCAGTAGCAATTGGAGCAAATGTGGTCTTAAATAATGTAAATTTTGACTTAGGAAAACATGACCTTAGAAAAGAATCTTTTCCTGAAATAAATAGACTTATTAGTATAATGACACAATATAAGTCAATCACAGTCGAGGTTTCTGGTCATACAGACAATACTGGAACAGAAGAATTAAACAAAGGATTGTCGGCAAAAAGAGCTCAAGCAGTTGTTGATTATATGGTTTCTAAAGGAATTTCGCCATCAAGATTAAAGGCTCTAGGACTAGGTTCAAGCACTCCTCGAAGTTCAAATGACACAGAAACTGGCAGACAATTAAACAGAAGAGTTGAAGCAAAAATTTTAAGTGAATAATTAGTTCTAATAATAAGGTTTACAATTCAATTAATTTGTATTTAAGTCGCATTTTTAAATAAATGCGACTTTTTTATATGAAAAGTTAAAGAACCATAGTCATTCCCCATTTTTAAGGAACTTAGGGGGATTTTAAATGATAAATAATATTAAATTTAAAAGATAATTTATTGAGAACTATTACTTATTATAAAATTATTATTTTGCCTTTGATTATTCGACTAAATCCGACCCCCCTTTTAAAGTGGGAATTCACCTACAATATGCAACAACTTAGGTTTAAACATGTTATCATATTACAAAATTCGTAATATAATTTCAGAAAATATATTTTTATCTTGATTATTAAAAATATTAAGACCAGCAACAAGTAACTAGAAACTAGGAACCCGCAACTCATAATTCGCAACTCGAAACCTGCTATTTTCCGCTGATTATTTTTTCTACTTTAGGTGAGGTTGGGTCTATTTCTTTCAAGATATTATATACTTTTTTCTTTTCAAGCATGGGTGCTTCAGAGTAAATATTAGCTATCTCGGAGAGTTTGGTTGTCATTACTACTTTCAAAAAATATGAGTCGGGCTTACTTCTATGTACTTTTTGCATAAGCATAAAGGTGTTTGTAATTTCTGTTCTGCCAATGTCTGTTTTATCGGCCATAACATCTAAACCTAGCCTGTGGTATCTATAATAAAAACGGCGTAAAGGAACGTTTGTGGAACTCAATATATTTTCTATAAGATAATATCTATTTGTTTCGTCACTACTTTCATAAGCTTTCCAACCTGGTTCAGGTGTTCCTTGTGCATTATTTACAATTTGCCGTGCTTTTTGAAAATATGCTGTTCCTCCAGAGTTGGCATACGAGTCATAATCTAAACCTAAAATTATATACGCGTAAAATGCTAAGGTAGATGTAAGGTTAGATATATGCGTATTTTCATTAAATTCTAACGATTGTCCTTCAACATAATTAAATTCAAACAAATCGTCTTTTTCTTTATGATTTATAAGAATTGATTTGTAGTTGGTATTAAAAATTGGTCGGTTTGCTTGAACTTGAATTGTTCCTGTAAATTTATCTACTCCATTATATTTAGATAAATTTATCATTATTTGACATTCAATACGCTCGTTTATTG
This sequence comes from Bacteroidales bacterium, assembly GCA_029934705.1. Classification (GTDB taxonomy): domain Bacteria; phylum Bacteroidota; class Bacteroidia; order Bacteroidales; family JAADGE01; genus DZBS01. The sequence goes on from JAOZLS010000009.1 coordinate 16,928, forward strand.
CAAAAACATTATTTGTCCATTGCCTATTATTCATAAATTCAAAGATATCCTTTTGCAGAGCTTGAAAAACTTCAATACTTGTTCCTTGAATTCTACTGTGATTAACAACTACACTACAATTTAACTCCTGTGCGGTTGAGTACTTTACAGTAAATATAACTAAAAATATTAAAATAAATTTACGCATATAAGGTTTATGGTTATTTTACAAGCATCTAGCTAGCAAACAGTTAATTATTTATATAGAAAAACAGGTAGTTAATAATTATTTTCAACTTTTAAATATTACAAATTATAGTATTTTAAAATTACCTTAACAATATCAATTGCAACATCTGTTTTTGATTTTAACTCAAAATTTTCTACATTATTGTTTTTATCTATAATAGATATTTTATTTGTGTCGTACTCAAATCCTGCACCTTTATCTTTTAGTGAGTTTAGTACTATAAAGTCAAAATTTTTATTTTTAATTTTTTCTTTAGCATTAAACATTTCATTATCGGTTTCGAGAGCAAAGCCGATGTTAAGTTGATTATTTTTTTTAATATGTCCCATTTCTTTGGCAATATCAACATTAGGGACTAATTTAATGGAAAGCTCTTCGGTTTGTTTTTTTATTTTTGAATTTGATTTGTTTTTCACTGAGAAATCGGCAACAGCTGCAGCAAAAATGGCTATATCGCATTGAGAATAATCTTCTTTGCATGCTTCATACATTTGTTGTGCTGTTTGTACTTTTATAAGCTCTATGTTACTATTTTGGCATTTTATATCAACAGGTCCTGAAATCAATTTAACTTCAGCCCCATGTTTTTCAAGCTCATTAGCAATAGCATAGCCCATTTTACCGGTTGATCTGTTTCCTAAAAACCTAACTGGATCAATATTTTCGTGAGTAGGTCCAGCAGTAACTATTATTTTTTTTCCTTCTAACTTTTTATCTATATTAAAAAAGTTTTTAAGGTAGCTTACTATAGTTTCGGGTTCTGCCATTCGTCCTTTTCCTACAAGTCCACTTGCAAGTTCTCCTAAATCAGCATCTATAAAATGGTTTCCGTAGGATTTAAGAATTTTAATATTTTTATTTACAGCAGGATGCTTAAACATGTCTAAGTCCATAGCAGGAGCCCAAAAAACTGGACATTTTGCAGATAAGTATGTTGTAACAAGCAAGTTGTCTGCCACAGCATTTGCAGCTTTGCCCATTGTATTAGCGGTTGCAGGAACAATAACTAATGCATCGGCCCAAAGTCCTAGGTCAACATGACTATTCCAGTCCCCATTCTCTGGATTAAAGAATTGAGAAAGCACTGGTCTTTTAGAGAGGGTTGCCATAGTTAAAGTGCCAATAAATTTTTTGGCAAACTCCGTCATTACAACTTGTACTTCGGCACCTTCTTTTATTAATAATCTAACAAAAACAGCTGCTTTATAAGCAGCTATTCCACCAGTAATACCAACAATAATTTTTTTATTTTTCATTGTTGAATGTATTATTTATTCAGTTGTTGTATTTTCTTCTTCGTCAGTATTTCTGAAATAAATTTTATCTTCTAAAAATTCTTCAATAGCAATTAATGAAGGCTTAGGAAGTCTTTCATAAAATTTAGATATTTCAATTTGCTCTCTGTTTTCAAAAATTTCTTCAAGATTATCAGAATATGATGCAAATTCTTTAAGTTTTTTATTTAATTCTTCTTTAATTTCACTACTTATTTGATCTGCTCTTTTAGAAATAATGTAAATTGCTTCGTAAGGATTTCCTGTTACATCTTCAAAATTACGCATGTCTCTTGTTATTGTCGAAGTCGATGCTTTTGTTTTTTTATAATCCATGTTATCTAATTAGTTTTCACCTTAATTTGTAAACTTATTTATATTTTTTTCTGATATCTTTTTTATTCTACTTGCTTCTTTTAAATACTTAGTTTCAGGAAATTTTTCAATTAGCTTAACACAAGCATTTACTGTTTTGTTATATCGTTCTTTTTGTTTTGATGTAACACTATTTTCTGAATAATCGAAATTAGCTTTTACGATATAATATAATATTTCTTCTTTATATTTTGAATCTGGATATTCTTTTAAAGAGCTAGACAATGCAGTTACAGCAGCATTGTAGTATCCAATATCGTAATATAACCTTGCACTTTCGTAAGATTTTTGTTCTAATTTATAACGTAATTTGTCAATATACTCATTTACTTCCAATAAATGCTCAGTATTTGGATATTTTGTTATAAAAATTTCAAATTCTTGCAAAGCAACAAGTGTTGCACTTTGATCGAGACTTGGACGAGGCGAATCTAAATATGAACATTTAGCACTCATAAACTGTGAGTTTTCGGCATATTTACCTTTAGGGTATGTTTCAATATACTTTCTAAAGTAATAACCTGCTAATACATAGTCTTTCATTTTATAGTAAGAGTAAGCAAATGTGTACATTACTTCTTCTCCTTCCTCTGTCATTCTAGTTATTAAAATAATATCTTCAAATAGTATTAGAGCTTTTGCATATTTTGCGTCCTCGTAATAACCCATTGCGGCCTTAAGCTTTGCTTTGGAATCTGTTGATTTTTTTATTTTATTGAATGTACAGGATTGACTTGAAATTAATACAACAAAAATTACTAAAAGTACAATACTGATTTTATTTTTAATCATGCGACAAAATTATAATATTATTCGAATTTATTAACAGTTTTTCTAAATTAATTATTGTTCTAATATAAAGTTTATTAATAATTTAAAAGTTTATATTACTACACTTTGTTAAATTACAAATTATTAATTGCAAATCACGAGTTAAGCGGCTGATTTAATGACATTTACTAAAGAAACAACATTTCTTATAATTCTCTAATTATCAAAACAATACAAAACCGTAATAAGCCATTACATTAGAAATTCACTTTTTTTTATAGTTTCAATTTTATATCTAAGCACCTGTGTAAAATTAATTGTATATTTACTTATCCGCAAACTACTGATTGATAACATTTTGCATAAATGCGTAAGCAACACTTCGACTAACGCTCTGTGCAAGCAATAAATAGCACTTAGTGCTTAATAAAATTTCAGCTCATTTTTTATTGAGCGTACAATATTAATAATATTTGATCTAAGTTTTATCAAATATTATGTTAATAATTCAAAATTTGACTAAATTTAATGTAAATCTGTTCTAAAAAGCTAGTTTTTCAATATCAAACTCGTAACTTTCCATCACAGGGTTTGATAATATTTTTTTGCAAGCCTCTTCTACTTTATTTTGAGCTTCAGCATCACTATCGGCTTCTATTTCCATTGTTATGTGTTTACCTATTCTCACATTCTGTACCGATTTGTAACCAATATTGTGCATGCTTGCAGTAACGGCTTTTCCTTGTGGGTCTAATAGTGCTTTTAATGGCATTACATCAATTTCTGCTTTGTACTTCATAACAGTTAGTTTCTATTTATATTATATTAAATATTAAATTCAAAAATTTAACTAATAATACTGAATAAACATATAATTATTATTACTCAGAATAATATTATTAAGTGTTTAATTTTTAACAACTGCAAAAGTGGTTTATTTTTTAGAATTTTGCAAGAAATTGAGGCTCATCATCATCATTTCTAATTAAATTATTATCTCTTGAGAAATGTACTACATCTTGAACGACTGCCGACAGTACGTATAAGACAATTATTAGAGGTATTGCGAACCATTGCATTAGTATGAATAAAAAAGCTGAAAGTGACAGGAAAATAATTGGTGTTCGGCTTCGTCGGCCTCCAGTTTTAGTAAATTTAAGTGAGAACATAGGAAGCTCAATTAATACAAGAACCGAAAAAATTATGATTAGTGGTAGATAAAAATAGAATTTCTCCATTACAAACACTTGTAATCCCAGTATCATGAATATTACAGCTATAGGTAAGTCAATATCTAACATTACAGAAAGAACAAGTAAATCGTCTGGATTAAAATCTTTTACCAGGGGTAATGAAATGAAAAATGCGGCAGCAGCGGGTGTTGGTAATCCTAAAAAATTATTTCCTTGCCTTGTGTCAATATTAAATTTAGCTAGTCGTAAGGCAGCTGCCATTACATAAATAATAGGTGAAAGAAGTATTAGTATATCTGTAATTGGTATATTTAGTGTTAAGTGGTCTATTTTAAGTGCTGATTTTAATAATTGAAATACAATAACGGCGGGAGCAACGCCAAAGCTAACTAAGTCGGCTAAAGAGTCTAATTCTTTGCCTATTGCGGACTTTGCGTTTAACAAGCGAGCTGCTAATCCATCTAAAAAATCAAACACCATTGCAAATGCTATCAAATAAGCAGAATATCTTAAATTCGTTGGATTTTCGAATGCATATATTATTGACATCATCCCAGCAGAGATATTCATCAATGTTAAAATATTCGGAATTGTAAAGTATTTTATTCTTTTAAATGACATATTTTGATGTTTCCAATGATTTAGTCTCAATTATTTAAAAAAGTTAAGCAAAAATACAATATGTTTGTAACAATTTAAGTTTTATATTTTGATATTTTACATTTGTATTTTACACTTTGTTAACCTAGATATACAAATATAAGACCAATTTTACTCAATGTTAAATATTTTTTACAAAATGCGAAAGTTTTTTACAGTTTTTTTTATTTTATTTTCACAAGTTTCTTTTTCACAAACGCGAATTTATAGCAATGAATTCTTAGCAATTGGTGTTGGAGCAAGGGCTTCCGCCATGTCGAACTCTGTAATTGCCTCTTGTGAGAATTCTGAAAGCGGATATTGGAATCCTGCGACTTTGAGCTCAATATACAACAAATATGAAATATCTGCAATGCACTCCGAATATTTTGCAGGAATTTCTAAATTCGATTATTTGGGTTTTGCATACAAAATTGATGATTCTTTATCAATTGGAATTTCGGCAATTAGATTTGGAACTGATGACATTTTAAATACATTAGAACTTATTGACGAAAATGGAGACATTGATTATGACAGAATTACTAAATTTTCGGTGGCTGATTATGCTTTTTTGTTTAGTTACTCCAAAATTTCTAAAATACCAGGTTTACAATATGGCGGAAATGTAAAAATAATTTATCGTAAACAAGGCGATTTTGCAACTGCTTATGGTTTTGGATTTGACATTGCTGGTAGGTATAAAAAGAATAATTGGCTTTTTGGTGCTAATTTACGTGATGCTACCTCAACTTTTAATGCTTGGATTTTTAACACAGAGCTTCTTGAAAACACTTTTAATATTACAAATAACGATATACCAGAAAATTCTTTAGAAATTGCAATGCCCCAACTACTAACTGGCTTTGCTCGGAAATTTATTATTAGTAAAAAGTTTAATTTGCTTACAGAACTTGATTTTGATATTAGTTTTGACGGAAAGAAGAATGTACTTATTACTAGCAAAGCATTAAGCATTGCCCCACATATTGGTTTTGAGCTTGATTATAAAAATATTATATTTTTGAGAGCTGGTGTTGGTAATTTTGCAATGATCCCTGATTTTGATAATGATGTATTAAATTTTCAACCAAATATTGGTTTAGGGGTTAATTTATATAATTTTAGTTTACAGTATTCGCTTGCTAACGTTGGAAGTGTTGCTGCTACTCCTTTTTCAAATGTTATTTCGATGTCTTACGGGTTTTCAAAATTTAAGAAGAAATAAGATGGTAAAAACACGGACTTACTTATAGCGAGATTGTGATAAATTGCGAATTCGGCTTCGCTCAGGCTACGAAAATCACTTGAATATAATAGCATTACGGAATAAGATATTTAAATTATCCTGATTAATAAAAAATATAGACATCTACTAAATTAATTAGCAGATGCCTCTATTTATAAATAAAATTATAATTGTTAAAACAGCGGTTTTATTAAAGTTACAAATCCTTGAATAATAGTGCCAGACTCGCGGTTTAATTCAGAACCGTGCATACTATGTGGTATAGAAAATATTATAATTGTTACAATTGTTGCAATAATTGTTAGGTATGATTTTTCTGATTTTAAGTTTCCTACAAAAGCTATAAACCAAACTATAAATGCAACAAGAAGTTTATTATCTGTTAAATCCCAGCCATAAGGAACTCCTGCCCAATATTCGTTAAATGCATATTTTTGGACTATTGGTCCTAATATTAAGCCACCTACAAGCATTAAACCAACTGTTATATATGTATAGAGTCTAAATTTTGAAAGATTAAATGCAGCAAAAAGTCCTGCAACATTAGAAAGCATCATTGCAAAAAACATAAAAAATATGTGTGGAATTAATATATTATTTGGTACTTTTCCTTTAAATCTAATAATAATTGGAGACTCTTTAAAAAGAAAAACTTTGTCGCTGTCTGTTTTAAATTCTACATAATACATTAATTTACCTGCTGGTGGCTGACTGGGCAGTTTTGCCCTTAAAAATGACGTTTCGCTGTCTGTTATTCTCTCTAATGCATAGGGCATCCAACCGTCATTTTGATTTTCGGGATAATTTTTAAAATATAATACACCTCTAACATTTTCGTCAGCTATTTTAATATCAATATTTGTTGTACCTTCATCATCGCTACTACGTAGAAATTTTAATTCGTACTCTATATTATTAATTTCAGTTTTTACTTTTTTAGGATAGGTCGGACCTGTTACTTTTTGATAAAAAGCAGCAAATACTGTAATAAGGACAGCCAAAACCCATGCTATAATTGAATTTCTAGTTTTATTTTTCACCATTTTCTTTTAATTTTCTAAATTAGAATTGAACATCTAATTCTTTAATATTATTATTACGCTTAACTTTTATTTTTATTTTCAAGCCTTTATCAAGTCTTTTTAATACATCCATATAATCATATATATCAGATATTTTTGTACCATCCATTTCAACAATAAAATCGCCTTTTAGTACTCCTGCAACATAAGCTGGACCATCGGCAGTAACTCCTTCGACTTTTACGCCACTTCCAGCATCGCCATAGGCTGGCATTATTCCTAAAGTTACTTTAAAACTGGTGCGTCTCGACTTTTGTTTTTTACCAGCTGTTTCTTTATATGTAAGCTTGTCTGTACTATTTGCAAATTGTAATGCAAGTTTATAAATATACTCAGTTACATACTTTTGTGCTACAAAATCTATTTTTTCTACATCGTCAAAAGGTGTATGATAATCATCTTCAATTCCTGTATTAAAAAATAGAACAGGAATTCCTTTTGAGTAAAAAGAAGAGTGATCTGAACCTCCAAAACCTGATGGATTAAATGACATCTTATATTTAAAATCTTCTTTACTTTTTTCTAGAATAGAATTAAATTCTACGGCTGTTCCTGTACCAATAATACTTAAATTACTTCCGTTATCAATTAATCGTCCAACCATGTCGAGGTTTAACATTAGGTATATGTCTTTAATATTAACAGTTGGATTATTTACATAATAATTTGAGCCAATAAGTCCCATTTCTTCTGCACTAAATGCTATAAAAATTATACTACGTTTTGGTTTTGTTTTGCAGTTTGCAAATTCTTTGGCAATTGCCAAAACCGATGCTATACCAGACGCATTATCGTCAGCTCCGTTGTGAATTGCAAAAGTATCGGGCATTCTTGAGCCTGAACCATGACCTCCAAAACCGAGGTGATCGTAATGTCCACCAATTACAATATATTCATTTCCATAAGTTTTGTCGTTACTTTTTAAAATACCTATTACATTTTGTGTCGTAATTATATCAAAATCTATTACCACCTTCGCATCAACAATTGTTTTTGTTAGAAATGAGTTTGGCTTTTTATTTTGGATTAACTCATTTTCAGCCGTTTTTATATCTGTTTTTGATTTTAGAAGTATTTTATTTGCTAATGCTCTTTTTATATTTATTACAGGTATTTCAAATTGAGACTGACCTCTTTGGTATCTGAAACTAACAAGTTTATCATTTGGGTGAGAAGAACTTCCTCCAACAAGTAGCACTCCTTTTGCTCCTTTCTCTATTGCTGTATTAATTTTATATTTATCGGAATTATATTTGGTAAATTTACCATGTCGTTTGCCTTCTGGCGACGAGCGTAGTATAAGCACCCATTTTCCAGTAACATCAACATTTTCATAATCGTTCCATTTAAAATTTTCGTTATCTATATTAAATCCATATCCTACAAAAACTACTTTTGCTTTTAACATTCCACTCCCTGAAAAAGAGTAAGGAATATTATCTTCGTGAGTTTTTGCGTGAAATTTATTGATAAATAGATGATTTCCATTTCCTATTTTTGCTGATTTTATAATATCAAAGAACTGGAAACCTTTATCACCCATTAATTCTAATCCGTAACTTTTAAATTCGTTACGAATATAATTAGCTGCAATTTTAGTTTCGGCTGTTCCTGGTTTTCTTCCTTTTAGCGAGTCGGATGCTAAAAAATAGATATGCTTTTTTAATTTTTCAACAGAAATACCTTGCTGTGCAAAAGTATTTAATGATAAAAACAAAGCAATAATTAAGGTTATATTTCTCATAATAATATATTTAATTTAATAGCTAAACATTTCTTTTAAATATTTAGATAGTGTTTTTGTAATTATATTTAACTAGCCAAAAATAATACTAAAGTTTGGGAAAATTACTTTTTTTTTGATTTTTCGCTATTTATCTGAATAAATAGCTCATAAGTATCTAAATTTAAAGCACATAAATTTCCCATTTTATGAAAATCGTATATTTTATGCTTTTTTATGTAGCATACCCCGTTATCTAAGCCTATTACATTTTTTCGTGTGTTTACAGCCTCAACAACATCCTCAATATTTTGTGCTTGATGCCCATGAATAATTGTTTTCCCTTTGGTAAATGTATAATTGTTTTCAAAACGCCTGAGCCAAAGCATAGAAGTTTTATCAGAGAAAGGTTTTGATATTTTAAAATTAAAGCCAGCATGTACTAAAAAGAAATCATCTAGTTCTAAATAAAATGGTAGTGATTTGAATAGTTTTCTATATTTATCTTTCAGCCTTGTGCCTTGAAGTAGCCCTGGGGAATCTCTAAGTAACCATGGTAATATTTCGGGTGTTTTTTCTTCGGTTGTTAAAACTTCATTTTCGTGATTTCCTCTAATTGGGAAAATATTATATCCTCTATTAATAAGGTCAAGTATATAGTCTAATGTTTTGGCAGATTCGGGACCTTTATTAATATAATCGCCTAATAAATAAACATAATCATTTTTTTTTATGCCTATTCTGGTTTCTAATAATGTTTTAAATGTAAGGTAGCAACCATGTATATCACCAAGAACTATACGTTTTCTTTTATATTTTTTTTGTAACATATTTTTTAAATAATTCGGCTTTACTAAGTTAGATTGTGTTAACAAACAACAAGTTAAATTGTTTAAGTGATAATTTTAAAGTATTTAGATGTTAGTAATAAATAATTAGAAAAACAGTTAATTATTTTATTTTATGCAATTAAGATTTCAAGATACTAATATCTAACTACTAAATATTATTACAAAATCACGCTTACTCCAATTGTAACTAGCTAATTGTCATCATATTTAACTTCGCAAAGTAGAAATAATTATTAGATGCAATATAAAAAATATTATTTAGATTTTGGGATTAGTAGCTAAAAATAAATCATCAAGCTTTTGCAATAATAAAAAAAAGTCGTGAAAGAATAATTTTTCACGACTCTAACAAAAAGTTTGGTGAGGTTTTATCTTGTAGAGTGTATTAAAGAGATGTCTCCAGAGTTATAGAAAACTTCTCCATCAATAAATTTTCCTGAACATTGCCATATATATACATCCATAGGTTGCAATGTGTTTCTATAATACCCATTCCACCCAATTTCTGTTCTATTAGTTTCAAAAACAAGAATTCCTCTACGGTTATAAATTTTCATTTTAAATTCTGCTACTTGATATTGAAATACAAGATGAAATATATCGTTATTAATACTGTTTTGCACAACGTTGGACGATATTGCTCCACTCATTGATGGTGTAAATGCGTTTGGTGCAATTACTTTATATCTCGAGTTTTTTACTACAATTTTGTAGTCACTACATTCGTCGGAACAATTATTTTCGGATAAAACATTAAGATTTATTGAATAGATTCCTTTTTTTGAATATGTGTGTTCGGGGTGCATTTTTGTTGAGCTTGTTCCGTCGCCAAAACTCCATAAATAAGTTTGTCCATTACTTGATATGTTTGCAAATTTAACATTGTCGTTAATAAAAATATTATTTTTATTTGATACTATTAAACCGGCACTTGGCGTTTCATATACCTTTATTTCTTTGGAATACGTAAATGTTTCATTTCCCGATTTAGCTATAAGTTTTACTATATATTCTCCTTCATTTGTAAAGGTGAAATTAGGATTTTCTAGGTTTGATGTTTCTCCGTTTCCAAAATCCCACTCATAACTATCGCAATTTACAGATATATTTGAGAAATTAATTTCTAGCGGTGTACATCCTGAGTAATAATCTGCTACAAATTCAACTTTTATATTATTAATTTCTGAATTTTCAACATTTGTATTAAAGTTGTTAGTATTTACTTTATTTTCAACTGTAATATCTATTTTATTGTTATAGTTTTCAGCTGTATTTTCATTATTGCTAATATTTTCTGCAACAATTACATTATTATTTTTTGCTTTTATATATTTAAAACCTTCACTAATAGATTTTATTTCTATAACTTTTATTTGATTTGTTTGCTTATTTGTTTGCTTATTAACTCCATTCTTTTCAATTAATAAAGTTGCATTTTCAATAACAGCCGTATTTTTCTGAGGTGTTTGTATGAAATATAATGATGTTATTATTGCAATAACAATTACTACACTATAATATATATTAAATTTTGTAGCATTAAATTTAAAGAAATTTGTTTTATTTATTTTAGCATCAACTGCTAACCAAACATTTGAGTTTGGAGTTTGCTTGTAGTCTGCAAGCTTGTCCTTAAAAAGGTTTTCTATGTTATTATTGTCTTTCATTTGCATATATATTATTTAAAAAATTAAATGCGATAGCCGCATTCTATCTTTTTAAGTACTAAGTGCTATTTATTATTGCTTACGCACTAGTACAAAATTGCTGTAATCATTTTCTTTTATATTCATTCTTAATTATTGGGTGTTTCATTTGTTTTTATATTATTTAAAAAGTTTAATGCGACACCTGCATTTTATCTTTTCATGTATTTACTAGTGTAAAAGTGCAGTAATCACTTTATCGTCTATTTATTTTTAGTCAGGGTGTTTCATTCAAATTAATTTTTGACAATATTTCTAATTTTTTTCTTATCAATTTTTTCGCTCTTGAATATTGCGATTTTGATGTATTTACATCAACATTTAGTTTTTTGGCAATTTCTTTATGCTTAAATCCCTCAATTGCATATAAATTGAATACCATTCTATATCCATCGGGTAATGTTTTTATTACATTAAGTAATTCTTCTGAGGTATAATCTGCTGCCGAAAAATTATTTCCTTTAATAGATACTTCCTTAATTTCATTAATATCATAATTTGAATTATGTTTTTTATTTTTATGATAATTAGTAATTGCGGTATTAACTATTATTCTTTTCATCCAACCTTCAAAAGAACCTTTCCCATTATAATCTTTAATTTTAGTAAGAACTTTAAAGAATGCTTCTTGCAATGTATCTTCAGCTTCATATTTATCTTTTGCATACCTAATACAAATCCCAAATAAAACTGGAGAGTACGTATCATATAGAGTTTTTTGTGCTTCTTTGTCGTTATCTCTACATTTTTGTATTATTTTCTCTAAATCTAACATATCTCTTTTCACTAACTTGACTTGTGTATAAAAAAAAAGGTTGCTTATGTTGGTAAATATTATAAAAAATAATCAAATATCAAGTTGTAGGTATTATAATATTTCATTATATAAAATTTAAGATTGTTAACAAATATTAGATAATACATTTATAAATAGCAATTTTTAACTTAAAAAGTCAAAATCAGTAAATAACTCTTTATTTTTCAGCAACATAAACTATTATATACTAATGTTATTTATAAGAATATTAAACTATAATTATTTATTAAAATAAAGAATACTATCATTTTTTTATTTTTATATTACA
>JAOZLS010000009.1:29114-33225 GCA_029934705.1 Bacteroidales bacterium
TTATGTCTTTTGAATTATCAAACTGGTATGAAGAGGTTGTAAAAGCTGATACGATAATATCTTATAAGGGGATATTGTCAAAAGATGATATTTCAGATTTGTTAAATCAAATTGAAATAAAACTTGAGCTAAACAATGTAAATCCTAAGTTAGTAAGGAAAATTTACAATGTTGCTGTTGAAATTTTGCAAAACATATATCATCATGGAGAAAGTCCTGGTGGAGGAGATGGTGATTTTGCAGCCTTTATATTAAAAGAATATGAAGAGAATTCATTTGGTATAATATCAGGTAATTACGCAAATAAGACAAAGATTAGATTATTAAAGGACAGGTTAGAACAAATTAATTATTTAGAATCGGCAGAATTAAGGATATTATATAAAATAATTTTAAATAATCAACAATTTTCAGAAAAAGGTGGCGGAGGACTTGGAATGATAGATATTGCCAAAAAAACTGGAAATAAATTAATTTATAATTTTTACAATTTAGATAGCAATCACTTTTTTTATACATTTAGTGTTGCTATTTCATAATTTCATTTTAAATTTGTAGTATAAAGAATAAAATAATCCAAAATTATGGACCCTATAAAAATAAAAGGAACAAGGAAAACACCAGATGTATCATTTGATGCAGGAAATGGAAAAATTGAAATTGAAGGACGTTCAATTCCAGAAAATTCTATTGAATTTTACAAGCCTTTAGTAGATTGGCTTGACGAATATGCTAAAGATCCTAATGCAAACACTAGTGTTGACATTAAGTTAGAATATTTTAATACAAGCTCGTCTAAATGTATTTTAGATGTTTTTAAAAAACTTGAATCAATTTTTAAAAATGACCAAAGCGTTATTATTAATTGGTACTACGAAGAAGACGACGAAGATATGTTAGAAGCTGGCGAAGATTACCAATCAATACTGAAAATTCCTTTCAAGATGATTGAAATGGAAGAGTAAGAGAACTAAGTGTATTAATTAAACTAAAAATAACTAATGTCTAAATCTTGATTTAATTTAAGATTATAGATTATATAATTGACTATTAAGTGCTATTTATTGCTTGCACTGAGTGTTAGTCGAAGTCTTGCTTACGCACTTATGCAGAATTATAGCAATCAGTAATTTACACATAAGTAAATATACAATTAGTTTTACACAAGTACTTATTAGTAGATATCATTTTATTATAAAGCCATTTCTATATTAAAAATTTAATATAGAAATGGCTTTTTTATGTTTGTCTGTATTTATTGATTAGACGCTTCGAGGTGCTTCGCACGCTCGAAGGTCGAGCCATGGCGACCTCAATTCGTCCGATAGGACAATTGAGCGTCATTAGTAGTAATGTAAGATGGAAACTTCTAATAGGCAACTATTTGAAATTCTACTCTTCTGTTTTTTGCTCTCCCCTCTTCTGTTTCGTTTGTAGAAATAGGTTTTGTATCGCCAAAGCCTTTATAATTAAGCATGTCTTTTCCTATTCCTTTTGAAATTATATAATTATATACGGTTTTTGCTCTTTCTACAGAAAGATTCATATTTTTATCGTTAGAGCCAACATTATCGGTATGTCCATTTACTCTAATTTCAAAACTAGGATTTTTGTTCATAAAAGCAACTATTTCATCTAAATATTGTTTTGAGCCTTCTCTTAATTCTGCCTTATTAAATTCAAATTCAATATTTTTAAAAACAATTTTTCTATCAGTTACATCAATTCCTAATTCTATTTCTCTTTCTATTTCATCTACTGTATAAACTTTTTTTGTTGGAGTAGGATCGTCTGTTTCTGGCTCATCTTCTACAATAACAACTTTTACTGTATCTTTTTTTGGTGTATCGTCATAAACATAATCATCATCGCTATTATTGTTGTTGTTATTATTTTCTTTTTTCTTATTTATAACAATCATAAATGTAAACATTAGTTCAATGGCTCTATTTTTTCGAGTACCTATAATTGCATAGTCTGCCATATTAATAGCATTTGCAGTTCCTGCAATTTCGGTTTCGGAATATGTATTGGATAAACCTAAGTGATATGCTCCTTCAATTGAAAAATAGTTTTTTTCTGAAAGCATAAATTTTAATCCTGCCCCTGGAGTTACTGCAAAGCCTAATTTTGAATGGTTGGCAGTTGTTATTGGCGTTGATTTATCGGCAAAGCCAATTATTCCTCCAAAAGTAGATTCTATAACTGGTGCTACATATATAAAAGGTCGTACATTACTTGCTGATGCTGATAGTACAATAGGAAAACTAATATCAATATTTTTTGATGCCAACATGTAGTTTATATTATTATCAGTAATTTTTGTTCCTCTTCCTGCAAAGGTTATTGATGGTCGTAAGGATAAACTTTTGCTAAAATACATTTCGCTAACTACTCCATATTGATAATTAATAAACAAATCGGACTTATAATTTGCTAAATTTTCGTTGGAGAATGAGAAAGAAGAAATATTTGCTCCTCCTATAAGCCCAATTCCAAATTTTGGTTCTGTTTCAGTATTATAATTTTGTGCAAAACTAAATAATGTTGAAAATATTAATATTATGGTTAAAAATTGTTTCATGGTTAATTGTTTATAATGATTATTTTAATAACTCTAATTCTAAAAAAAGTAATTATTTTTTTTGCTCCCTTTAGGGTTAGTGGTTAACAAGAAAAATGATTGCTCAACAAATAAACTTTGGGAATTATACGGATAATCATATTATTTATTTAATAAAATAATTTTATTTGAGTATCGCAACTTTGATTGTATCCTCCGGGGTATGATTCGTCTAGCTTTATCATATCTAAATATGTTCCTGCTGTATAAAAGTTTAAATCTACCGAAAATTGGTCTATTCTAAATGTACCTGCATCAACAAAAGTATATTCTATTTCGGCTGTTAAAATATTATATTCTTTATAATATGTTCCTGTAATATTAACATCAATAGTAGCACCATTATAATCTGCTCCAGAACCTGTTGCTCTGAAATTTTCGCTATTTGTTACTGTAGTTAATGTTAATTCAATTGCATCTTGGTCTTCTTCGGAGCATTTTATTGCTGCAGTCCAGGTTGAAGCTATTTCTTCGGGCAAATAAGATTCTCTGTAATCTGGCAACACCATAGTATCACTTCCGTCCTTCATACACGACGAAATAAATAAGATTATTATTACTGTAAAAAGTGATTTTATTTTCATAGCTCAGTTTTTTCGTTAATTCTTAATGTATTTAAAGGAAATTCTTCGGTTGTACACTTAAAAGTATTTTTTGCTGTAATTGTTATTAGCACATATTGATTTTTTGTATTTGGGAAATCAAAATCTACACCCGCCGTCATTGTTATATAGATTGAATTATTGCTTTGCCTATAAAAGCGAATTTTGGTATCGTTATGCACTTTATAATATGCAACTCTATAAGCTATTCCATTTGCTGGGAGTAAAATGTTTTCGGTATGCGAATCGCTATTTCCATAATTTATTGTTAATGGACCATAATCTGTTGACGATGAGTTTTTAACAAATAAATAGAAGTAATCGGTTGATATGTCAATTTCTTTCCAAGTTGTATCGCCAGCTAAAGTAAGATTTACATTCCAATCTATTCTTTCGCCAAGCTGCGTATCACTAGAACTTGTTCCAAATGTATATGCTGTAAACGAGTAAGGCTCATCTACTCCTGTATTCACAATGCTTAATCCTGCTTTTATAGTACAAGGATTTTGACTATCGTTAAATTCTAAATTGCTGAATGATCTGCTTCTTATAACTACAACATTGTCTCGTTTTAGCTCGGCAAATTCTTTTGTACAGGAAAAGTCAAGAAATGCGAAAATAGCAATTCCAAGAATTAATAATATTTGCTTCTTCATAGTTAGTTTTGTTTTTTAATTTTCTATATAAATTTATGGATTATAGAAATAAAAAACAAATATAATTACAAAATAAAGTCTAAGACCTATTTAAAGTTGCTTACGCACTTGTGCAAAACTTAATCAATCAGCAATTTACAAATAAGTAAATGTGGTAGAACTTTTATAAGGCTACTTAGTGTCTGTCTATAAAGTCTCTAAATATTCTGATTATTGTCATTTCGACCGGT
>JAOZLS010000399.1 GCA_029934705.1 Bacteroidales bacterium
TATCTCGGAATCGGAGCCTTATGTTTTTATGCATGGACCAACTTTTATGGGAAATCCCTTAGCGTGTGCCGTTGCAAATAAGAGTATAAACCTTCTACTTAAAACTAATTGGCAAGAAAAAGTACATAATATCGAGAATGTTTTAAATCAAGAACTCGAAAAATGCAAAGACCTTAAAAATGTTAAAGATGTTAGAGTTCTTGGGGCAATTGGCGTTGTTGAGGCTAGCAAAAATGTGAATTCAGCAAAAATTCAAAAATTATTTGTCGAAAAAGGTGTTTGGATTCGCCCTTTTGGTAAATTAGTGTATTTAATGCCACCATATATTATTTCAAATAGCGAATTAAAAACTCTTACAAATGCAATTTATGAAGTTTTAAAACAAGATGTTTATGAATAATTATTACGACTATTATAAAAGCGAAATTGAAAGTATAAAAAGCAAGAATTTATACCGAACACTAAGAAATATTTCTTCGGTAGGAAATGCTGAAATAATTTTTAATAAAAAGAAATACCTAAATCTTTCGTCAAACGATTATTTGGGAATTGCCGATAATACAGAATTATTAAATGAGTTTTATTTAGAAATAAATGATGAAAGCAAATCGAATGATTTTAGATTAGGCTCTGGTTCATCACGTTTATTATCAGGTAATTATAATTTATATGAAAAGTTGGAAACCGAACTGGCAAAAGCTTATGAATCAGAGTCGGCATTAGTTTTTAATAGTGGTTATCATGCAAATATTGGCATTTTACCAGCATTAACAGGCAAAGGCGACCTAATAATTTCCGATAAATTAAATCATGCAAGTATTATTGACGGTATAAGACTTTCTAATGCTGATTACTTGCGTTACAAACATCTTGATTATAAGCATCTTGAAAAACTTCTTGCAGCTAAAAGAAATAACTATAATAAAGTAATAATTATTAGCGAATCAATATTTAGTATGGATGGCGATGTGGTTGATTTACAAAAGCTTGTAGATATTAAAAATAAATATAACACAATGCTCTATATTGATGAAGCTCATGCTTTTGCAACACGTGGGAAATCGGGTTTAGGAATTGCCGAAGAGCAAAATTTAATTTCCAAAATTGATTTTATTGTAGGTACTTTCGGTAAAGCTTTTGCATCGCAAGGTGCTTTTGTTGTGTGCAAATCCGTTATTCGTGAGTTTCTTATAAATAAAATGCGGTCGTTAATTTTTACAACTTCTTTGCCACCAGTTGTCGTTAATTGGAATTTATTTTTGCTAAAAAAAATAAAAAGTTTTAGTGTTGAAAGAAAAAAACTAAATTTAATTTCAGATATTTTAATAGAAGAATTTCAAAAAAATGGATTATCAATAACAAGTTCAAGTAATATTGTTCCTGTAATTTTGGGCAAAAACTCAGTTGCCGAGGAAGTGGCAACAGAAATGCAAAAACATTTGTACTATATTTTTGCTGTTCGTCCGCCAACAGTACCTGAAGGTACAGCTCGCTTACGAATTTCGCTAACAGCAAATATACCCGAAAATAAAGTTCTTGAAATAGCTAGAGTAATTACTAAATTAATAACAAAACATGCAATATAAGTGGCTTGAAAATAAGGGTAGTAAAGAAATAATTGTGTTTTTTAGTGGTTGGGCAGTTGATTATAGACCATTTTTAACAATAAAATCGCAAAATTACGATGTGCTTTTTATTTACGATTACAAAAATTTGAATATCGAAATTGATTTCACTAAAATTGTAAAAAATTACTCAAAAATAAATATTATTGGTTGGTCAATGGGCGTTTTTGTTGCAAATTATGTTTTTAGTTCAATAAATATTCCTATAAATAAAGCAGTTGCAATAAACGGAAGCCTTTTTCCTGTTAGTGATAAATACGGAATACCAGAAAAGATTTTTGATGGTACTTTTGAGAATTTAAGCGATAGAAACTTGCATAAATTTTATAAAAGAATGTGCAGGTTGAAAGATATAGAAAAATATTTTTTTGAAAACTTGCCACAAGGTACTATTCAATCTCAAAAAGAAGAATTAGCATTTTTAAAAGAAATTTCGAGAACTAATATTAAAGAGAAAAATATCTTTACACACTCAATTATTGGAACATTAGATGCAATTTATCCACTTCAAAACCTCATAAATTATTGGGAAAAATATTTAACACCAACAATTCTTGATATTCCTCATTTCCCTTTTCTTAACATTAACTATTTTGATGAATTATTACAAACTACGCCAAAATTTTAGCAAATGATAGATAAAATATTATTAAAAAATAGATTTTCACGCAGCATACATACTTATAATAAAAATGCTTATGTTCAGGATGTTATGGCAGGAAAACTTGTGCAATTTTTGGTTAAAATTGACTCGACTAAAAAAACAAAAGTTCTTGATTTAGGTTGCGGAACAGGACTTGTTTCTAAATATCTATTAAATAATTTTAAGGTTGAAAAGCTTATTGCAAATGATATCTCGGAAGATTTTTCGTTGTGTATTAATAAATTAAAAGAAGAAAATTTAAATACAAAAATCAATTTTTTTCAAGCTGATTTAGAAGATACTTTTATGTTTGAAAAAGGAAATGATTTAATAATTTCGGGTTCGGCATTACAATGGGTTAACGATATTGAAAAGTTATTTTTAGGACTGAAAAAAATAATGAAAAAAGATGCTGTTTTTGCATTTTCAACATTCGGAAAAAATAATTTACAAGAAATAACTAAAATAACAGGCAACGGACTAGAATATAAGACATTAATAGAAATAAATTCTATTGCCTCTAAATATTTTGAACCACTTTTTTCTTCAGAAGAAATAATTACAATGACTTTTGATACACCAATTGATGTACTTAAACATTTGAGACTAACGGGAGTAAATGCAGTATCGAATACAATTTGGACAAAAGCTGATTTAGCATTTTTTTGCGAGCAGTATAAAACATTGTTTAGTAAAAATAATAAACTCCCTTTAACATTTCACCCACAATATTTAATATTTAAAAACAAGTAGATGGCAACATATTTTATTTCGGCAATTGATACCGATACAGGAAAAACAATAGTTACAGGACTTATTGCAAAATATTTGCAAGACAAAGGCGAAAGTGTAATTACTCAAAAGCTTGCACAAACAGGTTGTGTAGGAATTTCGGAAGACATAATAAAACATCGAGAAATAATGAATATTCCGTTAAGTCCGTTTGACAAAGATGGAACAACCTGCCCTTATGTTTTTCCATTTCCAGCATCGCCACATCTAGCAGCACAACTTGAAAATACCGAAATTGATATTGATATAATAAATAAATCGACAAATATACTAGAGCAAAATTTCAAACATGTTTTGCTTGAAGGAGTAGGAGGGATGTATGTTCCAATAACTTCTACCTATACAATTTTAGATTTTTTAGAAGAAAAAAAATATCCAATAATATTAGTAACATCGGCAAAATTAGGAAGTATAAATCATACATTAATGAGTTTAGAAATAGCTAAGAAACGAGAACTAAATATTAAAGGTATAGTCTATAATAACTTTCCTCAAACACACGAGAATATTTCTACCGACTCAAAAAAAGTATTTAAACAATATTTACAAAAGTATTTTCCAAAAGCAGGTTTTACTGAAATTCCTATCGGCTACGAAAATAAAAGTATTAATTTTTCTAAAGTTTTGTCGATTCAAGATGTTTAGTGAACTAGTTTTATTTTTTAGAGCAAATATATTAATTGTTAAGCTTTAAGTCACCTGTGTCGGTAGTATGCAAAAAAAACAACAAAAGAAGCTTGGCGAAGACTGTGTCTTCGTCTTTTTTTTAACAGTAGTTTT
>JAOZLS010000400.1 GCA_029934705.1 Bacteroidales bacterium
CTTAGGCAAAAGCCTAAGCCGAACTTTTTCTTTTTTTTATTTGACAGCCTCAGGCTGTGCCTGAGTCGTTCTATGTATCAGCTCACTGTCTTCCATAATAAATCAATTTTAGTAGTATAATCCTTCAGCCTCTAATGTTTTGTATCCTGTTGACAAATGTTTTTTTCGTAAATATATCAAAATATTATGAATAAATTGAATTATTTATTGATGTTACATCAGTTACAGGCAATAGCCTGTAAAAATAGAACGACTTAGGCAAAAGCCTAAGCCGAACTTTTTCTTTTTTTAATTTGACAGCTTCAGGCGAACTGAGAAAGATAAGTATTTTTTTTTATCATACTAGCTTTTTGCGACAATTAAAAATGCTATCGCATTTTAGTAGTTGAGAAACTACTGTAATAAAAAGACGGGGGCAAAGCCCACCGCCTAACTTTTTTCATTTTCATTTTTTGACAGCCTCTGAGGAACTGGGGGTTTTTTGTATTTGATTTTTATTATTTTTTTTTTAAGTTTTAAAACTACTCTTTTCCAATCTTTGATAATATTTCAAGAGACATTTTAAAATCAGAACTCCTGACTTATCGTAAGCTATATTGTCGCAAAATATCGAATACTAAAAAAGGAATTTCAAATAATGAAGTTTGCTTTCGCCTGAAAAGAGCTATGGCAACAGCTTTTATTTCATTTATTCAAAATTCCTTACTTTATGTTCAATATTCAAAATAAGACAACTCCTGTGTACGTATAAATACTTATAAACAGTTTATGGATGTGCTTATAATTTAATGTAACTCTATTTTTATTGTTTCCGGATACAGGCTCTGTCTCTTATCTGTTATTTTTTAGGAATAAACTTTTTTCCTGTTTTAGCATTTATCAAATACCATTGCTTAGAAGCTGCATCAGAATATGTCCATAAGTGAACCTTGTTTCCTTTATTCGCATTTTTATTTTCTACTAATGCAAGGCACATTTTATGGTTGCTCTTAGGCACTATTGCAAATTTTCCTCCCCCTATGTGTTTTAAGAAAAATTGTTGAGAAGCTCCTTTATGTAAACTCCATAAATGTATTGGTGTTTTTTTTGTGCTTTTTCTACCTTTACAATCTAATGCAAAATGTAAGTCGCTTGCTGGTGTAATGATGTAATATGACAAATATTTGTTTTTATGAAAACTAAATTGTTTATTTTTGTTATTATCTTTTGTCCATATTTGTAATCGTTGTCCTTTTTTCTTCCATGTTTTTTTCTCTTTGTTGTAAGAAATATCCAAATATCCATTGCTTGAATTTCCGGCTTTTACCGACTGAATGTAATAGGCTCCTTTAGGTATTTTTGTCCCTTTCAATTTTGCTGTTTCTTTGCCTGTAGATGTATTTGTCATCATTTTTTCCCATACTTTGTTGCGATAAGCAATATCCTTCTGGCGATATTCTTCAACTTTTTTTCGATATATGTGTCCGCCGTTTGTGGCACTACTTGGCATAATATAGAAACGGATGTATGTTTTGTCCTTTTTAACTTTGTCCCAATCTGCATCTATTTTTACAAACACCTTATCCCAATCTTCTTTAATCAAATTACTTCTCATTTTTCGAGTTGCTTCAGGAGTAGAACCTTTTATTTTACCCAAAGTCGGGAATACACTAAAATAAAATTTTCTAACTGCATCAAAGGAACCATCAACAATAGGAGTACTTAAATTTCGTGCATGTTTTGGTACACATTTTTTATCACATTGGTCCTTTGAATGTGTATGTTTTGATATTGTTTTAGCATCAGCCATAAGCATATTAGTTACACCGGTAGCATTTTTTGCTATTTTTTCTGCTTCTTTTCCTGCTTTTTTGGCTATATCTAAAATCGGACCTCCAAATTTATCTAAAAGTTTATCTATTAGATTTTTGGCTATTTGTTGAGCATCAAGCGAAGCTTTAAATGAAATTTTTTCTAATTTATTTTGATATTTGAATTCGCAAGTCATTTCTCCTTTAAGAGTCATATCATTTTTTTGAGCGTTCAAATACATATATAGTCGCTGTATCTGAATTTGGTCTAATGCCTGTTTTATAATTTTTCTAGCTTGCTCATTTTTGATTTTATGTGCTTCATTCCAAATAAATTTACTGTAATCACCTTTAAAGTCCATTTCTAATCTGAACTCATTCTCTAAATCAAAATTAAAATCAATAAAACCATTAAGCTCTTTGAATTTGCCTGCTCCTTTAAATGTAAAGCCTTTGTCTAATTCAAATTGACCAACTGTACCTCCTGTTGGTGCAAACTTAATCTCTGCACTGTCTAAATAATAATCTGTTGGAAATATGTTTGGAGTTTTTAAACCAAAACCCTTTCTAAGCATTTCAGGGATTTGATTTAGAGTAATTCTCGAAGAGCTTTTTGCCCAAAGAGCAATTTCACCATCAAGAGGTGATACTGAAACTAATGTACCAAAATCAATATCAAAAAATTTTGCACGGTCTATAGTATAACCAAATTTTGATATACTTAGTGCAGGAATATTTACCCCTAACTCTACTCCTGCATTTGAAAATATTACTGAATTTTTATTGAAAAATATATCCATCCCAAAAGGGTCTATCCATTCTGACATCATTGAAGCAGAACCTGTAAGTGTTTGTTTTATTAAATCATATCCAAACTGATAATTCATTTTAAGAGCAGGGTCAAATTTGGAAGGTTTTACTAGCATGGTGGTAGAAACTATTAACTCGAATGAACCGTTTTCATAAGCGGTGCCAAGAGCTGCTGAATAATACGAGAGTTTTGCTCCAGTTTTTTTTATTTCAAGTATCTTAATAGGTTCTTTGGAAAAAGCCAATTCTCCTGAGAGTTCAAAAGTTCCCTTTCCTATTTTAGCTTCTATTTCAACAGTTGGTGTTGATACTTTAAATAGTTGACAAAGTTCTTTCAAATTTTTCTCTGTATCGGCATTTGCATTAAGAGTCAATCCCTCTTTTGACAATTCAAAACTGACATCTTGTAATCCTAAATTGTTTAATATCTTATACCCCGGAAACTCTTTTAATTGGTCAACCGTTACTTCCACTTTTAAGTTTATAGGATTTAGACTTCCTTTAAAATCAAAAGTTCCGTAATCTGCTATTTTAATACTATGTTTGTCGCCCTTTGGGGTTGCAACCAGTTCACCAAAACCGGGAACTTTAATTTTTTGTGAATTTTGTGAAAAAGCCGTTACGGCAATAAACATTAGAAGAGATAATAGTTTAAGTCTCATTTTTACAAATTTAGTTAGTTTATAATATGATTGTTTTTATATATAGTTGCAATTAAAAGTGATATTTGAAAAAAAAATAACCAAAACCAATTAGCCTTAACGACATATATATGGTTTGTAGCGTATATAAAAAACTATTCCGTTATTTAAGCAGCAAATAAATACATTTTATTTAATGAGTCCAGTATAAAAAGCCCCCAAATTTTAAGTTTGTATAAATCCAATATTTGAAAATTTGTTCGAGTTTTTATTTATACGAGCTACAATTCCAGTAGAACCAATTCTGTGTTTAATAAGTTTGTTTCTTTTAATCAATTCGATAATCTGACCTCTTACTTTTCTACTCATTGGCTCGTTCAGACTTCACTTCGCCAACTTTCATTCGATACTATTTAGAGGCTATGACTTCCGTTGTCCGTCTCGTTTGCTGTGCTTTTGGCTCGCATCCGATACCTGCTGTCCGTTTATTATATTCTTAATGCAAAAGATTTTATTAACGGTTTTCGTCTTTTGTATATAACAATAAGAAAGTACCCCACGTATTAATTGAAAAGGATACCACTTG
>JAOZLS010000401.1 GCA_029934705.1 Bacteroidales bacterium
AATTGCAGGCTGAATAAATATTTTAGAAAAATCTGCTTTTAATTTAGTATTAGGTATATATGTTCCCCAGTCGTAAAAAGTTTGGGTATTTCCTATGCCGTATCCAGCATAAACCTCAAATACAGATTTTTCGTCGGCTAAAAGTTTGTAATAACCTAAACCAATTTCGCCATAAATATGTTCATGAAAACTTTCCGATAATGTATCTTTATCTCTATCAGAAAAGCAGCCATTAAGCATTATGCCAACATTTTTTATTGGCGAATATGCAGCTTGGGTGTCAAAACCATTTCTGCCAGTAGTTAAGTCTAGTTTAAACTCACCTTTATCTTTAAACATTGGCGAGTTTACTCTGTTTGGAATATATGCAGTAGCACACGATTGTATAATTAATGTAGTTGCAATAATTATAATGTAATATATTTGTTTATTTTTCATATTTTGGATTATTTAAAATGTAAATATAAGCATAATACTAATTAAATTTCAAAAAGTTTTAGTTCTTTCAATTTTTTTTTTAGTTTAAAATGGCGACGTTATTTTGCCTATTTCAGGTATTTTTACCTGAAGTTTTGAGAAGAAGCGAGGATAAAACACCTCACTTAGGCAATTTATATCGACCAACGACATTTTAAACGAAAGCCTTTTTTTTCAGTAATTAGTATTTTTTGAAAAATAAGGTATCAAATTTGCAATAATGTTTGTTGATAAATTTTATATTGAATATTTTATATAATACCGATTATTAAACCTTATGATAAATAATAAGAATAATTCTTTAAGATTTATAATTAAATACTTTTTGGCTGTGCTAGTATTTGTATTGCTAGTTGTTTTTATGAAAAAAGTTTTTACCAAATCGGATTTTAATACAATTGATGCTTCAAGTGTTTTTGATAAAGTTGATTATGAATATATTGATTCGTTAATATTAACAATGTCCTTGCAAGAACAGGTAAGTGAACTTCTGTTGAGTGATAATAATTATACAAACGATAGTTCTTCTTTTTTGTCAGAAAAAAATGATTCGGCAATAAACATATTTAATGTTGTTGAAACTCAGGTTGGTATGCCAAATATAGAACAAAATATAGAGTTTATTTCCTTTGAAAGTTTTAATATAATAAATGATGATAGTCTTAAAAGTAAATATTTTGAGTTTTGTTCTACAGTAAGTTTAAACAAAGATTTTAATATAAATATTATTAATCCATTACAAGAGAAAAAGTTTATAAGGGCAGAGGGGTATATTCAGAATTTTATACCAGCTATATCAAAATTTCATAACAAAAATATTTTATTAGGATTAAGCGATACTTTCTTGAATGATGATAGTGTAAGTGTTGCTCGTGCTATAAAAAACGGATTGCTTTGTATTTATTTTACAAGTGGAGATAATTATGCTGAAAAAAGTGAATTTTTGAAGCAACAAAATTATATAGGAATTGTAATACACGATATTAGAGCTGTTGAAAAAGGTAAAGTTAATGATACTATTATAAGTTTAATTAATAATGGAGTAGATTTGTTGAAAGTTTCAAACAAGGAAGATGCTAGAGTTTTTATTGAGCAAGCAATAAATGAAAAGTTAATTGATAAAAAACTTATTACTAATGCTTTAAGAAGACTTTTAGCCGTAAAATATTGGAATGGAATTTTAAAAAATGAAGATGAAAAAATAGTAGTAAAAGTTGATAATAAATTTAAAAAGAAGTTAGAAATACTTTACAGGCAATTTTATAAAAAATCAATAAGTTTAATAAATAATAATGATGAATTATTGCCATTGAAAGGTAAAAACCCATCGAAAATTTTGGTAATTACTGCTGGAAATGAGGATTTACCAGAGTTTAAAAGATATTTATCTAAATATTGTAATTTTAATAAAGTATTTATAAAATTAGATGATGAAAAATTTGAAGAGAAACTTTTTAAATATTCATCTAGCTTAATAATTTTAGCATTAAATAATATAGAACTTAGTAAGCCTGTTTTAGATAGTTTGCAGAATAAACATAAAGACAAAAAGCTGATTGTTGTGGGTTTTGGCAATAATAAAAATATAATTAATATTACGGATTCTGTTAGTTATATACAAGTTTTTGGAAATACAAAACTAGAGCAACACTATGCAGCCGAATTAATTTTTGGAGGAATTTCGGCAAATTCAAATAGTTTTTTTGCAAGAAAAAAAATAAAAAGTATAGAAACAGAAAAAACACGAATTTCTTATGGTTTGCCCGAGGAAGCAGGTTTAGATTCAGAAATCTTAGCTAAAATAGATTCAATAACAAATAATGCAATTTATAGAGGAGCTTTTCCTGGAGCACAAATAATGGTTATAAAAAATGGAATTGTAGTTTACTCTAAAGGTAAAGGCTACCATACTTATGCTAAGCAACGAAATGTTCAGAATAGTGATTTATATGATTTAGCATCGCTAACAAAAATAATGGGAACTACCTTGGCTGCCATGAAAATGTATGATACAGGAAAATTAGGTTTAGATACAGAGTTAAAAAAATGTTTTAGAAATACTAACATTAATTATTCAAATATTAAGCCAGATACAGTAATACACATTGATACATTAAACATAAAAGAGATTGCAAATTTTGCGAAAATACTCCGAAAACGTGATACCTTAATGCTTAACGATTCAATTTGTATTGCTTATGATACTTTAATATTTACCGCAACACCTAAAAATAATATTTTTAAAGTTACAGTACGAGACTTATTATTGCACAAGTCGGGCGTAACACCTGTGTTGCCAATATTACCTTATCTTCTATATAAAAAATACATTTATGATAATTTAGATAGCCTAAAAAGCCTGGTAAAAGATACAGTACCAGCTATAAAGGATAGCGCATTGCTTGCAAGGTTTGAAATAAGAAGCTTAATAAAAGACAAATTCAATGAATACTATTCTCATAAATATATAAAAGATACTGCTGAACGAAAAATTGCAGATGGATTTTATTTACGAGATAATTATTATGATACAATATGGAATAATACTAAAAGTTTAAGAGTTTATTCCCGAAAAATATATCAATATAGCGATGTAAACATGATTTTATTGCAATTGGCAATCGATTCAATAAACAGAAAAAGCATTGATAAATACTTAACAGTAAATATATATAAGCCATTAAATTTATATACAATAGCTTATAAGCCATTAAGGTATTTTAGTAAAAGTAGAATTACACCTACTGAAAATGATAAATATTGGCGAGAACAACAATTAAGAGGTAATGTACACGATCCTTCGGCAGCTATAATGGGCGGTATTGCAGGAAATGCTGGTTTGTTTTCAAATTCGTTAGACTTAGGAGTGCTAGGACAAATGCTTTTAAATGGTGGCAAATATGGTGGGCGTAGAATTTTTAAAGAATCAACAGTAAATCTTTTTACAAGTATGCAAGAGGATTCGCATAGGGGCTTGGGATTTGATAAGCCAAGCCAGAAATCAATAACAGGGGAGGGGATAGCCCCCGAAGCTTATGGTCATACAGGTTTTACAGGAACTTGCGTTTGGATTGATCCAGTAAACGATATTGTTTATGTATTTTTATCGAACAGAGTTTACCCAAGTGCCAAAAACTGGCGAATAAACACTTATAAGGTAAGGCAAAAAGTTCATACCGCTGTTTATGAGTCGATAATTAAGTAGGAAATAATTTAGTTGATTAGTATATTTATTTTGCTTAGTTGAGTCCACTCCGAAAAGTCATACGATGAATAATTTGCAAAATTACAGGAATTATTCATCCTGTTAATCAGGCTA